>CAJQNE010000341.1 GCA_905479545.1 uncultured Gammaproteobacteria bacterium
AGGGCTTCGTTAAGAAATTATCCTAACGCAGAATCGGTCGACAGCCAGCAATTCGCCGGGGCCGCTCACTTGCAGTGGAAGCGTGGCCGGACTGGCGTGCGTGTTGGCGGTATTGGCCAGAATGTTCGACTCGACAGCGAAGCTAATAGTCGGTCCTACGCGCTCGACCTGGCTGCATGGCGGCCGCTGAGTGAGGCTTGGTTGCTGCGTGCGACGGCCCGTTTTGGCGTGTCGAAATATAACTTTCCGGTCAATGTCCGCGACGTGAATCGACGGCTTTATGGCTTGTCATTCCTTCACCAGTCACCGGGTAAGCGGCAAATGCAGCTTGAAATTTCCTTAGTCGCTGGCGATGAGGAGGGTCTAACCGACAATGCGGCTAATGAGCGGCCATTCGGCCGGGATATCTTTGGAGCGCAAGTCGCCGGCAGCATGTTCCTGACTCCAAATATCCGGCTATACGGCTCTACCGGTTGGCTACATTCCTTCTACGACGGTCCATTTTTACGAGACAGTGGCGGTAGCGGCGGACGTGAGGACGACCAGTTCGTGACGTCGTTAGCTTTGGTGTTATTGGAGCTGCCGTACTTGTCAAATTGGTCGCTACGTAACGAATACCGTTACGTACAGAACGGTTCTGATATTAGCCTTTATGACTTCACCAGCTTTCAGTTATTGCTGACGGCGCGGCGTGAATTTGAGTGATATGCCCATGTTGAAATTCCTACCAGTATTAAAATCCTCACAAGTCATTGCAGCACTGATGTACACGGTCGTCGGCTGGTCTGCGTTGAGTGTGGCTAGTGCGCAGCCCGGCGATGACGTCGGCAAGGTTATTTTTGTATTCGGCACAGCTAATTTAGAGCGGAGCAATGTGGTGCCGCTGACTAAAGGGCTGGGCTTGCAGGCGCGGGACAAAGTGACGACAGGCAGCAATGGCCGGGCACAGTTGAGAATGGTCGATGATAGTAAAGTTGCATTACGTCCTGGCAGTGAATTTGTCGTCGAAAAAATCGTCCGGAATGCTGCCGCTTCCGGCTCGGTAGTGGCAGCCGGCAATGCCGATGAGCAAGTGGTGTTTCAACTACTCAAGGGCGGCCTTCGGACACTGACGGGCACCGTCGGTGGGAAAAACGAGGGTGACTACCAGCTAAAAACGCCGGTTGCGACACTAGGTATTCGAGGTACTGCCTACAGCGTTGTATTAGCGGACCCCAGCGAATGTATTAGCGCCGGTGGCTCGCCCGGTAAGTCGGCTGTGGCTTTGTATGTGACCGTCTCGGATGGTGCGATATATATCGAGAACGAGGCCGGGCGATTGAACCTTGATCCTAGTGAGTTTGGCTGTGTGACCTCAGTGAGTAGCAGTCCGGTGTTATTGTTGAAGCCGCCGGTTTCTCTGACTGCTGAGGCGCGTGCACTGGGTGGTATCGACGAGAGTGACGACGATAGAGACTCATTAACCAAAACCAGCACCCGCACCCGTTCCGGTGGCGATAGTTCGGAGTTTATAAATCGCAATGAAACGACTACCACCAGCACACCGGCAGAGTACAACGAGCCAACGGTAGAAGTAACAGCAGGTGGCACTGACCTTACCGGTGGTGAAGCCGTGGCGGCAACCCGTTCGGTGACCGTAGCGCTGCCGTTTGAGGCCAGCAATGAGCGGGTTTTTGGACAACGCGGTGAGCCTGGGAGTGTTGAGGTCGATGGCGCGGGCAACCTGGCGCAGGTTGAATCCAATGACGGCACTACTTATGCAATCGGCAGCTCTTCCACCATAAATACGGGCCAGGATGCGGCCAGCGGCTTACGTTGGGGGCGTTGGGCAGGTAACGACGCTCAGCGAACTCCGCCAGCCGGTGGTGCGCCACAGCCGGTCAATTTAACGGATAGCAGCTTGCATTGGGTGGTTGGACCCACTGGCAATGGCGATGTTGCCATTCCCATTACCGGCAGCCGCAATTTCACCGTGATAGGCAATACGTCGCCGACTGATGGCAACGGCAATGTCGGTACCTTTGGCAACGCCACACTCTCGGCTAATTTCACCAATTCGAGTGTCGAAAGCAGCGTGAATTTCTCGCTCAACGGCCAGGTATGGAGTGGCGATCTGGGGACCGGGGCGATTACCGGCAGTACATTTAATGGTGATTACGCGGATGTCACCGTCGGGCCGGCAGGGACTACTCCAACTCAGGGCAGCGGTGAATTTAGTGGCTTCTTTACACCGAATGCAGACGCCGCCGGGTTGAGCTATGGGCTTGAAGCCAATGGGCCCGCGGGTGCTCCGGATCGGGCTTCGGGTGTGGTTATCTTTAGCGGAAATTAACGCCTAAAGAATTATTCGTTCGAGGGCGTGCCAGCGCACCAACCCCGGCAAACACTGTTCAAGCTGATGACGTTAGGTTATCGCGGAACAACTAGGAAAACGAAGGTGACAGAGTCATGTGGAAACGTCTTAACCTAACATCAGGGGCGCAAAACGCCTTACCCATGGCGGTAGCGAAACCCGCCTTATTCCTGGTCACCTCATTTGTGCTTAGCGCTTGCAGCGGTTCGGGAGGGTCGGGAGCTTCTGGCGCAACCCCGGTTAGTGGCGGCGATGAAGTAAGTGGCCGGGCTGTTAAGGGCGTGATCGGTGATGCCCGTATTGATGTTTTTCCCGCTAACCCTTTAGGTCAGCCGGTTTCAACCACGCCAACGGAAACTGCCACGACCGCTAGCGATGGCACATTTAGCCTGTCACCCGTCAGTGAGCCCAGTCTGGTTCAATCTATTGGCGGTAGCTTCGTCGACGAAGCCGATCAGGATCCGGAAGGCGATGGTCGCAATCAAATTGAGCTGGGCCCGAATGACGCCTTCGAAAGTATCTTATTTCCCGGCGAAACGACGGTGGCCATAACGCCCTACACGCAGTTATTAATCGACAAAGCTCGTCGTGAAGTTACTGGCGATAATTTCCAACAAGTGATTGAGAAAAACCGCCAGATAGCCATTAACGCCTTCGGTTTTGATCCGTTTACTACCATGCCGGCTGATCCAACGGCACCGGGCAACTCGGCTTTACCGGCACGTCAATATGCTTTGTTGGTTGGCGGCGTCGCTAACGCTATCAATCGCATCAGCATTGGCCTGGGGTTTGAGCAACCACGGTTTGAAATTATTCAGGCGGTAATTGCTGATATGAGCGATGGTGTTCTGGATGGTCTGGAAAACGGCCAGGCGGTTACGGTAGAAGTTGATAACGAAGTCTTTGCCTTGCCCACTGATATCGCTTTAAACGGCGAAATTGGCCGGTTTGCGAATAATAATTTTGATGCTTATGGTGGTTTACGAATCGCTGTCAATGAAGCCGTGCTTGCGGCCAGTGGTGCTAACGAAGCGCCGGTTTTAAGCGGCAATGCTGGCTTTAATATTACTGAAGGTGGCAATCGCACTCTAAGCGTGGCTGATTTTGCCGTTACTGACCCGGACTCTGGTCCTGAAGCGTTAGTGTTTAGTGTTACCACGCTACCAGCGCGTGCCGAAATCGACCTCCGCGGTGGCGAGCTAGACGTCGGTGATACCTTTACTCTGGCCGAGTTGCAGAATGGTGACCTGAACTATAGTGACCTGGGAACGGGCGACGGCACTGATAGCTTTACCGTGTTCGTCAACGACGGTGTTGACGACATTACTATTACCGTTAGCGTCACAATTGGCGCTGTGGCGGCGAATAATCCGCCGGTAATCACCGGTACGCTGAGCTTCACGCTGGAAGATTTCACTAGCTTTACACTGACTCCATCAGAGTTTGCGGCGACCGACCCTGACATTGGTCCGGCGTCGGCGTTAGAGGTTTTTCTTGATCTGCCACCGGGCCGCGGTGACTTGTTGCGCAACGGCGTGGTGCTCTCCACCGGCCTTGCGTTTACGATTGGCGACGTCCAACAAGGACGGGTGACCTATCAAGCTTCATCAGGGCAAGGCGATGACAGCGATAGCTTTCAGTTATCAGTAAGTGACGGGGAGGTGTCGAGCATGGCAACCATCACTGTCACCATTACCGAACCTGCCGGTGGTGGTAATACAGCACCCGAAGCTTTTAGCGGCTCAATTGACTTAGACGAAGGCGACAATACCACCAGTCAGGCGTCAGCTTCTGATATAGATGGTGACGAGCTCACTTTCACTGTCGTCACCGACGTGGAGAACGGAACGCTGGATCTGGATTCTGGCGTAGGTAGCTTCACCTACACCCACGATGGCTCAGAAACTACCAGTGATAGCTTCACGTTTATCGCTAATGACGGCACCATGGACTCGAATGTGGCGACCTTCACTATCACCGTGAACCCTGTAAACGATCCGCCAATATCGAATGTCAGCGGCTTTAATGTAGAAATTGGTCACTCCAAAGTGCTTACGCCTGCGGACTTTGAAATATCTGATCCTGATAATGATGCTAACGACCGGGTTTATACCGTTGAGGTGCTGCTGCAAAACGCCGAATTGCGACTAAATGGGGTTGGATTGGGTAACAGCGAAACATTTACTGAAGCGAGCCTGATCGCCGGTGCTGTTTCTTATAAGCACGACGGCAATCCGGGGGCGACTAATTTCCAACTTCTTGTAAATGACTCTGATGACGGGGATCACCGCTTTACTGTTCCGGTTGTTGTTGACGCTCTGGATGTTTTTAACACCGAATATCACTCGCTGTTTTTCTACCCCGAGTTTGGTACTTCGTTCTCGGAAGACCCTGGCGATTTTAGTGACTTAGAGTTTGCTGTCGAGGTAGACAGCTTTTTAACTGATAGCAATGCCAGTGGCGCGTTTTATAGTTTCGCAGGCGCGGGCGTATCGTCGGATTTACGAATTGGAACCTCGGATGGTGTTAACTACAACGCACGCTTAAATACCGACGTTGATAGCGGCACTGCCGAGCCGTTTGTGCCGCTCACGGTTACCTTGTTCGGCGAGTTTCAGTTCTTGCTTCCCACTGAAAGGGAGTTTGATCAAGATGGTACCGACGAACTGGTTGAAGCACGATCCATTCGTTTGATTCCGGCTGATTTGGAGTTTGGTATCGCGCTGGCGGGTCTGCAGCACACCTTCAATGAATTCGGCACGACAGAGCTGAACGGCGATGGCGCTCCTGAAGAACTGGATGTACTCGATTTACGCGAGATATTCCTCGAACAGGATTTGTTCCTGATTATGGAGAAAGCGACCGCGGCATCTAATGCAACATTAAATGGCGACTACGGGATGATTGAGTTTGGTCTTGCTGCACTCGATGGCCAGAACGGGATAATAGAGGCGTTTAACTTCCTGTTCTCGATCAATTTTGATGGCGATGGCTCATTAGCTATCGGCGCTGAACAGCGCTCGGCAGTGCAAAGAAGCCCTGGCAATACACAGTTATTGAACCGCAATAGCGAAACGCGAAACGCTGGTGAAACTGATGTTTATTCAGTGGCAGCCGACGGAACGGTTACGCTTGGCGTTGCTCCAGACGATAGCACTGGTTTTGTCAGTGTTGACGGAAGTTTGTTCTACTTGCCGTTCTCGGAAATCGACCAAGGTACGCCGGAAGATCTAGTTGAAGGTTTAAACTCGATCATTATGGGAGTTAGGGCAGATGATGCCCCGAGCTTTGACGACGGTGCCAGCTTCCGGCTGCAAGGTCTGCAGGTTTGCTTTACCCAAGATGGCCGAACCGAAGTGGAGCGCTTTGTAAGAAATTCGCTGACCTTTGGCGCTGCTTTCAGCTCAGCCGACGTCACTCTTTCGGGCCAACGCAGTCTGGCGCTTCGCGGCGATGACGTCTCACCGCCAGCGTTTTTGCCGCTGTTTTCTAACGAGTCGGTTGACCTGACGCTTAGCTCCACGGCGGGTGGCGAACTGACGTTTGAAGGCTCGTCGAATGGCCGCGACTACCAGCTCAATGGTTATCTTGCTGATACCGGCAGAATGATGATTCTTAATATTGAGACCGATGATACCGGCACCGCAGCGGATGACCGCTTCTGCCAAGGCATTGCCATCGCGGTACTCGATACTGGCTTCGATCTTGATAATGCTCCACCTGTCGCAGCCATTTCTGGCACGCCTGCATCGCCGATTTCAAGCGGCGAAACTATCACACTCAATGCTACCAGCAGCAGCGATGCCGACGGTGATGCGCTCGATTTCACCTGGTTCACTACCTCTGGCACATTAAGTTCGACCACTGGCGCATCGGTAACGTTCACCGCACCGGCTCAGGGCACCTCGGCTGCCCGCGTTTACCTAACAGCCAGCGACGGTGATTTTCAGAATGTGGTGTTTACCACGGTGGTTTACCAAGACCCGAATCCGCGTGTGTCACGTAATCAAACAGCTGTCGTTGAGCAGGGGCACGGGCTGCCGATTGATAATCAATTGCTGCAAACCACTGACTCTGATACTCCGCCCGGCGATTTGATCTACATGATTGATAACGGGCCGCAGAACGGCGAGCTATTGTTTAACGGCGTGCCTATCGGAGGGGGCGTAACCTTTACCCAGGCGGATATCGATAACGGTAACCTCAGCTACCGGCAGTCGGGACAACAGCAAACTGTCGATAGCTTTAGTTTCACGGTTAGCGACGGTAATGCTGATGACTCCGGCACCTTTAATTTGAATATCGCAGCATTTGACCCGGATGCGTCATTCTACGGTTTGAGCCTGTCGTTATCTGTTGGCTCGGCTAACCTGAATCAGGCATCGCCATTAGGAGTCTTTAGCATAACTTCTGACAGCTTGTTTGAGATGATTGTTAGCTCGGGTGTTGGCAACGCGATTCAATTCGAAAACCGTTTCACCGGAGAATTTACCGAAACCGATAGTGAAACAATCGATAACGTAAATTATGTATTGAGTGTCGATCAAAGCACAGACCCTAACGACATCGACTTTACCCAAGGGTTGTTGCTCCCTAGTGGTCTGCTGAGAGAGCCGATTACAGCAGTCGATTTAGATCTAGAGGATATTGGCCAAAACTTCGCAGGCATCGAGTTGCCACTGGCGGTTAATTACATACCTTTGGATTTACAAAACGGGGTATTCGTTGCTGTGTTTACTGAGCGCGAGGATGAGTTTTCCGGGTTTGATAGCACCGGTGATGGTATGCCGGATGCCATTGACGCCACTACTCTGCGTGAGACTGACGGGCGATTCTTCTTTGATGTCCGCGGTGAACAGCCCTCCGGAACGGACCTGTCAACCCTCAGTGGTCTGTACCGAACGGTATTCTTTGAGTTTGAGTTTACCGGTGCGATGTCAGGCGAATCGAACGTTTATAACTTCTTCACAGATACGGTTTTTGATGGGGTCGGCGGTTATGACGGTGGCTTTACTGGCCGAATACTTAACCGGGTGCCGAACACCAACCAGCCGGTAACCCGCACTGTGGAAACCGACCCGACCGGTGAGGACGACAGTGCCTACTCGGTAACGAGCGATGGGCAGATTACTTTCTCCAATATTGGCGGGGTTTCAGGTCGCGGTTTCACCGTGGCTGATGGTAGCTTTTACGCCTTGGAGCTTGCTGCGATTGAGGGAGGAGTGAATACGCCAACTGAGGTGGATCACGCGCTCCAACTCGGCGTTAAAGTCAGTAGCGCTGCCCCGAATATGTCCGGTCGTCGTTACCGGGGTGAAATACTCAGGGTCTGTTACGGAGAGTTTGAGACCCGTGTTGAGCGCATGCAGCAACTCGATCTATTGTTCTCGGCTGATGGCAGTACCATGAACATGAACTCGCTAACCCGCAGCTTTGGTCGCTTTAGTGATAGTGACGGCTTTACCGACGATAACGAAAGCACCGAGACTATTCTCGATATGGCTGTTAGCACTTCGGCGAACGGCGGCTTCGCAGCGAGTAGAAATCAAACTGGTTTAATGACCAGCTTCGACGGGGCGGTATCAGAAAATGACCGTATCATCGTTCTTCGCTATTCAGTCGATGACACGGCCAACTTTGGTGATAACTGTGAAGGTTTTGGTATTGCCGGTAGAGATACGGGCCAGGAGATAGATAACCAGCGGCCAACTATTTCAGTCAGCAGTCCACAGTCTACCGCACAGAAAGGCGAGCAAATTACGCTCACCGCTGCTGCCAGTGATCCGGATGGCGGCGCACTGTCCATTAACTGGGTAGCGACTGTCGGTACGTTGTCGGCAACTACAGGTAATTCAGTGATGTGGACGGCACCAGTGGCCGGGTCTCCGGACGGTACCGCACGAATTTATGCCACGGCAAACGACGGCGATCTGCCAGCCACGTCGTCAGTTGACATTCTGTACGTTGATTAGTGAAACCGCTTAGGTTTACATCGCTGCCAACCTTCGGGTTGAAGGTTAGCAGCGATGTTGTTTGGGGTTAGTGCAGGCTAGAGCACGCTACTCGGGGCGGCTGCGGTACTGTGATGTCAGTCCCTTGAAAAAGCGGGGTTCCGTTTTCACAATACCCTGCATTGACTTGGCCTTTGCCGGGCTGACGGATCTATGCAGTCAGTTACTTCTTTTCGTCAGGCGCAATGCCGTAAATCACCAGCGAGTGGTCGGTCATTTCCCAGCCATGCTCCTTGGCGATGGCGCGCTGGCGCTCTTCAATCACCTCATCATAGAACTCGATGACCTTGCCGGTTTTCACACAAACCATATGGTCGTGGTGTTCGCCGGCGTCGAGTTCGAATACTGAATGGCCACCCTCGAAGTTCTGGCGCTGCACTAACCCGGCTTGCTCAAACTGAGTGAGCACGCGGTATACCGTTGCAAGGCCGATTTCTTCGCCTATTTCCAACAGTTTTTTATAAACGTCTTCGGCGCTGACATGCCGGGTTTTGTTGGTTTCGAGTATCTCCAGAATTTTGAGTCGGGGTAGGGTGACTTTAAGTCCGGCTTTGCGTAAATCTTGAGATTGCACTTTAGTTTCCTTGGGGCAATGCAGCACAGCAGTAGTTGCGCTAACATGCGCGTTTTCCTAATTCGATTGCGGTCATTATAGCGATGCAACGACTCTTCATCCTGATTACTTTGGCATTTTCTCTACTGCTCGCCAGTGGCTGCGCATATCGCGTGCCTATTCGGCAGGGAAATCAGATTGATCAAGCGAAAGTCGATCAGCTGCGCTATGGCATGAACCGCCAGCAGGCGCTGTTTTTAATGGGCAACCCGCTGATTGATGACCCGCTGCATGTCCATCGCTGGGATTACGTTTATTACCAACGGCCAAACCGCGGTGCGACTGAGTTGCGCCGGGTGACGCTGTTCTTCAGTAAAATTAATGGCCAGCTGGAACGGGTTGAGCAGGTGCCGGACTTCGGTACCCAGGTTAACCGGATTGAGACGCAGGAAGAATTGCAGCGCAAAGCGCCGGTAAACAACGCTAAGCGTATCGAAGCGCAAGCTGAGCGGAGCCAAACAGGCGCGCCAACGAACGTTGAGCCGAATGGCGGTTATATTGAGCAGCAGTAGCTAGCTACAACAACAGGAACTGAAAAAATCCCGCGTCGTTATTAACGGCGCGGGGTTTTTTTATTAACCGCCGAACACAGCACTGCCCGTAGATGGCTGAGGCTAAACCGGCAACGGCGTCAGATCTGGTAGGTACGACTCCGGTCGGGCATTCGGCTTCATAAACATCATCTGCGTCAGGCCTGTCATACGCTCCGTAAAACCAGCTTCACAAGAGGCGAGGTAAAAGTCCCAGAGTCGCAGTAAGCGAAGGTCGTAGCCTATAGCGCTCAGTGTACTGCGGTTCGCGGTGAGGCGAATACGCCACTCGTTAAGAGTTTTAGCGTAGTGCGGTGCGAGGTCTTCCTGATGAATCGTATTCAGATCGGTATTTTCCAATACCGCTGATGACATCCGCGCCAAACTCGGCAGGCAGCCGCCAGGGAATACAAAGCGTTGAATGAAGTCGACTCGTTTCAGGTAGGTTTTGTAATCCTGATCGGGGCAGGTGATGACCTGTAGCAGCATCAGGCCGTCTGGCTTGAGCAAGTCGGCGCATTTTTTAAAGAATGTGTTCAGGAACTTGTCACCAACAGCTTCAATCATTTCGATCGATACCAGTTTGTCGAACTTCCCGGTCAGGTCACGATAGTCGTTTTTCAGAACGGTGATTTTATCTTCCAGGCCAGCGGCTTGAACGCGCTCCGTCGCCAGCGCAAATTGCTGGTCGGAAATAGTGGTAGTAGTCACTTTGCAGCCGTAATTTTTAGCGGCGTGAATGGCAAAGCCACCCCAGCCAGTGCCTATCTCCACGACGTGGTCATCGGCGGAGAGTGCCAGCTTGCGGCAAATACGATCGAGTTTTTCGTACTGGGCGTCTTCGAGGCTGGCCTCGGGCTTCGGGTAGACCGCGCAGGAATACATCATGGACGGGTCGAGGAAGGTTTCGAAGAAATCGTTGCCTAAATCGTAATGCGCCTGAATATTCTGTCGGCTGCCTTTTTTATTGTTTTTCTTCAGCCAGTGGCTGGCAGCATAGAGCTGCTGCGAAGCGGCGCTGAAACCATTGTTGATATCCCGTAACAGCCCCTCTGTGCCTACCATCGCACGTATCAGGCCTACTAAGTCATCAACATCCCAGAGGCCGAGAAAGTAGCTCTCACCGGCACCAGCACTGCCACCAAAGGCTATATAGCTGTAGGCCTCTGGCTGATAAATCGTTACCGTTATGGGTTTGCCGCTAGCGTCGCCGAATTGCTGCCGTTCATTACCTTCGACAACGGTGAGGTTAACGTTCCGGAGTTTCGGTAGACGTTTAAATAGCTGGGATTTGGCTAGGGTATGAAAGCGCTTAGCGAGGGGGCTTACATCGCTATCGCGGGCGAGATCTGCAACATTCATAGAAATATTATTCGTAATTCAATGGTGTATTAACGGTTTTCTGAGCGTTTTGG
>CAJQNE010000342.1 GCA_905479545.1 uncultured Gammaproteobacteria bacterium
TGCAATGCACAGGTTAAACCCGCTGCACCGCTGCCTATCACCAGCACATCAAACTCGCTGTTGTGCTGCGCCTTGGCGGTAACTACGGCACTGTCGCCCTCTGCTGTACTTGCTGATTCATTGTCATTTGGTAAGGCGCTAGCGCTTTCAGGCATGTTTATTATGGTTCTTGTACACTGCGTAGCAGGGGGCTGCGCATCTGCGTTGCACTATAGCGTTTTGTATCACAGTCGTCATGCGAGAGTATCTTAACCTCCGCTATGGCTGGCAACTCGTTTGTTCCATACCAAAAGCAAGGAGATGCACCCGACCATGGGCGCACAAAATACTGAAGCCGCCAAAATTCCGGACGGCAAAAAAGAAGACCCGGCGACACGGAAAAAAGTCGATCAAGCTCTGGTAGAACGCACGCAGCGCGGAGAACGCGGTGCTTTTGATGTTCTGGTGCTTAAGTATCAAGGCCGGGTACTGAATATCGTCGGCCGTTTTGTTCGTGATCGCAGCGAAGCGCAGGACGTTACTCAGGAAGCTTTTATTAAAGCTTACCGTGCGATCGGTTCGTTCCGTGGCGACAGCCAGTTTTACACCTGGCTTTACCGCATTGCGGTTAATACCGCAAAAAATTACCTCGCCTCCCAGTCGCGCCGCCCGACCGACCAAATGAACAGCGCTGACATCGATGACCCCGAAAGTTACAGCACCCCGGATATTCTGCGGAACATGGATTCACCGGAAGCGCTGACGCTTACCGAAGAAATGCAACACACCATTGCCCGGGCAATAAAAGAGCTACCCGACGACCTGCGCGAAGCCATTTCGCTGCGTGAACTGGAAGGCTTAAGTTATGACGAAATCGCCCAGGCGATGAGTTGCCCTATTGGTACGGTTCGTTCGCGCATTTTCCGGGCGCGCGAAGCTATTTCCCGTGAGTTAAACGATCTGGATGGCACGCCGGTCGCGATTTAATTTTCACTCCCCGGAACGTTAACCCCATGGCCACCAAGGCCTACAATGCTGCACCGCAACAATTTGTAATTTTTTCCGATTTTTTAGTGAACCAAATAGCAAATCGCACGTCACAGACTCCGTACCATTAAGAATTGAAGGGTTCGCCTACTAATTTGAGCTAATAACTTAGTAGCTCACTGAGTTTCGACTCCTTGGCTGGGACTGGATGTGTAAGCTTCGAATGAACGCGCTAAAAGCGTTGCGGGCTCGCACCAATAATAGGCATAACGTGATGAATAACGACGCGACCATGAAGACAAACAACGCCGAGCAACTTTCCGCCGTGTTAGACGGGGATTATTTAACCGATGCTGAGCTGGACAACCTGCTGGCAGATCTGGCCGAAAACCCAGCCGTTCTGAATCAAGCCGCCCGGGACACTGCCCAGTGGAACCTTATCGGTAACGCAATGCGCGCTGGTTTACCGGTATCAAAAACTGAACCTGCCCCATCGAACGTCATTCGCCCGAGCGCCTGGCAGCGTTGGAGCAAACCTATTACCGGTATTGCCGTAGCGGCAGGAGTCGCGGCGGTTGCGGTAATGGTCGGTCAGCAACCCGGTAACAGTGTTGGCGGCACCACCATCGCTGCAGCACCGGTGCAAACCATCGCTCCAACCGGTGATAACAGCATGGCTGCACTCTCAGCGGAACAGCTACGTAACGTGGTAGCGGCGAGCAACCGCTGGTCATCAAGCGGCTTATCAAAAATGTCGCCCTTCGAGCTAGCTCGTCTGGCTCGTGTCGATGCATCGATGAACGGCCTGACTCCCTACGAGCCGATTAGTCGCGAAGAACTGCTGGAGTTGCAAAAACCACTCAATAGCGACGCTCCCACCGCAACTGCTCAGTAGCCTTACTTCTTTATGCTCGAAGAACCTGCCCGCGTTATTAGTGTTAACGGCCTCCACGCGGAGGTCGAAACACGTACCCAGGTAGGTTGCGAGCGCTGCGCTGCCGGTCGCGGCTGCGGCGCTGGCACGCTGGCCCAGGCCTTTGCCAGCAGCACACAAGAAAACGTCACCGTTCGTTTAGCCGAGAGCATTGCTGATATCACCAAAACCGGTGATGTTGTTATGGTTGGAATGGACGAACGCGCGGTAGTGAGTGGCTCTTTAGCGCTCTACCTTGCTCCCCTGCTAACCATGATTGCTGCCGCTATTGCTGCAACAGCGCTACTAGGAAGCGAACCCTTTACTATTATTGCAGCGGCATCGGGCTTAATGCTAGGGCTGCTTTGGGTTCGCCACTTTAGTCTGAAAGCAGGCAGCAACCCGCGCTATGAGCCGGTCGCTATTCGACAACTACCCGCCGACGCGTGGTACGGTTGCGAGCCGAAATCGGCCGAACAGACAATAACGGCCTAATCTCAATATTACATTTGGAGCGCCACATGCGCCTTGCCCTGCATCGCCATATTTTTCTGGTATTCACCGCACTGCTTGCGACACAAGCGTCAGCACTAACTTCGTCGCTGGGATCACTGCCGGATTTCACCCAACTGGTTGAGCAAGTGGCTCCGGCCGTGGTGAATATCAGCACCACGCAAAAGGTTGGCGAGAGCTCCCGGGCACCGCATAACGGCCTGCCTGATCAAAGCCCTGAAGAATTCCGCAAACGCTTTAAGGACACTCCGTTAGAGGAATTTTTTGAACGCTTTTTTGACCAACAATTCCCGCCGGGTGGCGATTACGAATCGGAGTCTCTCGGTTCGGGCTTCATTGTCTCGGCTGACGGCTATGTTCTGACTAACGAGCATGTGGTTCGTGATGCTGACGAAATCATTGTCAAACTACACGACCGTCGCCAATTATCGGCTGAGCTGATCGGTGTCGATAAGCGTTCCGATGTGGCCGTGCTTAAAATCACCGCTAAGGCCGACAACCTGCCGTTCGTAAAGCTGGCAAACAACCGCGGCCCGATGAACAATCCGCTTAAAGTCGGTGAATGGGTGGTAGCTATCGGCTCGCCGTTCGGTTTTGACCATACCGTTACTGCAGGCATTGTTAGCGCCATTGGTCGCAACCTGAGAAGCGAACAGTACGTGCCGTTTATTCAGACCGACGTTGCGATTAATCCTGGCAACTCAGGCGGCCCGCTATTCAATATGAATGGTGAAGTTGTCGGCATTAACTCACAGATTTTCAGTCGCACCGGCGGTTACATGGGTATGAGCTTCGCAATACCTATTGAGCTGGCGATGCAGGTGACTGACCAATTGCGAGAAGGCGGCGTGGTACGCCGTGGCTGGTTGGGCGTGATGATTCAGGAAGTAGACCGGGACTTAGCCAAAGCTTTTGGTCTTGATCGTCCGCAAGGCGCATTAATCGCACAGATAATGGACGACAGCCCGGCCGAACGCAGCGAACTGCAGGTGGAAGATATTATTCTGCGCTTCAACGGTCGCACGGTACGTGACTCCGGTGCGTTGCCGCCGTTGGTAGGATCCGTATTGCCGGGCAATAAAGTCCCGGTCGTGGTATGGCGCGACGGTAAAAAAGTGACACTCGAGGTAAAAATCGAAGAGTTAGATGATGACACTGTCGCTGGTGGCAAAAACTCCGCTGAAACCCCGTTAGGCCTCACGGTAGAAGAAGTTGACGAGGACAAGCGCAAAGAGTTGGGTATCAAAGAGAGCGGCGGTGTGCTGGTGGTCGAAGCCGGAGATGGCGCAGCCCGGAACGCCGGGATACGAGCGGGTGATATTATTTTGCGCCTGAATGGTACGACCGTACAAGACGATAAAGATCTGGCGAAACGCGTGAAAGCAGCGGCAGCGGGAAGCGTGCTTCGTATGCTGGTTTTCCGTGAAGGTACCCAGCAGTTTATTGCGGTACCACTTCCCGACGACAAATAAAGCTCGTTGATAATCTCAAAGCCCCGGCAAGCATGGCTATCGCCGGGGCTTTGCTGTTTTTTTAGAAGGTGTCGCAAAAGCCTTTTTCAACCAATAAACCGTTCACCCTGAGCTTGCCGAAGGGCCTAACTACGGTGCTTCGACAGGGTCAGCTTGAACGATTGGTTAGTAAACAGCAGCTTTAACAACACCCTCTCTCGCCCTGCCACCACGGGTTTTTAGGAATGACGACACTGACCGTTTTTAGCCGCCCTGGCTGCCACCTCTGCGAAGAAATGTTGTTTGTATTGCGTGAAATCAAGCCACGATATGGCTTTACGCTAACCGTCAAAAATGTCGATACCTGCGAAGAGTGGCTGAAGGTACACGGCAATCGGGTACCGGTGCTGGTGGCCAGTAATCGGGATACCCGTGACGAGTTATGCTGGGGCAGGCTCGACGATGCAGCGGTTCTGAAATGGCTTGAAGCCAACCAGCCCGGGCCAGATTAAAAAAATCTACTGCTCCCGCCCTACTTTGCCCTTCTTAATCTACGAACCGCTAAAAATCGACACACGGGTTATTATCAGCGGACAAAAAACAACGTAGAATAAACCTAATATTTTTTTGTGGCACTACTATGCTGGATTCATCAAACGCAGAAGCAACCTTTATCGAACGGCTGGGAATGAACGCTCAAGCCGATGGCCTACCGCGAATCGCTGGCCGCATGATGGGCTTTTTCATAATTCACGGCGGGCCTTTCAGTTTTTCGGAGCTCGCGGAAAAACTGCAGATTAGCCGCGGTAGCGTTAGTACCAACGCCAGAATTTTGATGCAGCTTGGGGTGCTCGACCGCGCGGCTAAGCCTGGTGATCGTCAGGACTATTATCAGCTTGCTGAGCATCCTCATGCACGCATGCTGGAAGGCTACGTCTATCGTATGCAAGGGGTACGCGATATGGTTGAAGGTGTTCTGGAAGCGCTGGATGATAGCAACGAGCAACGTGATGCCCGCTTAAAGCAGTTCCAGTTGTTTTACGACATCACTATCAAAAACACCTCTAATATTATCGGCAAGCTACGGATAGACCGGAGCACTGTGGCCAACTCAGACTATCCGACGCTGGTAACCCAAATAGATAAGAACGGCTAACGACTGTGGCGCTAGAACCGCCGCACAATTAGTTGGAGCCGGGAGCATTAAAAATGCTCAAAAGTGTAGAGCCAAGCGATAACGGTAACCCTCAGAGTGCAGCCTTCAGGCGAACGTTAGAACAACCCCACTCAGCACGCGACGGTGTAGTTCTCAGGCTAACATTTCTTACCTCAGTATAGCGCCCGAAAATACGCTATACTGCGCGCCCCGCAGCGGTTCCGCGCGGCAGATACACTCCCTATTCGACCTAATAAGAGCATCGCTGCGCTACATGCAGAATATCCGTAATTTCTCGATTATCGCCCATATTGACCACGGCAAATCGACCCTGGCCGACCGGCTAATTCAAATCTGTGGTGGCCTATCCGAGCGTGAAATGTCGGCTCAGGTGCTCGATTCCATGGATATCGAACGCGAGCGCGGCATTACTATTAAGTCGCAGTGCGTATCGCTGGATTACAAAGCGCTGGATGGCGAAACGTATCACCTGAACTTTATCGACACGCCGGGCCACGTTGACTTCTCCTACGAAGTATCGCGCTCACTAGCTGCCTGCGAAGGCGCACTGCTAGTGGTAGATGCCGCGCAAGGCGTGGAAGCACAGAGCGTGGCGAACTGCTATACCGCTATCGATCAGAACCTGGAAGTGATTCCGGTATTGAATAAAATCGACCTGCCGAACGCGGACGTCGACAAAGTTAGTGCTGAAATTGAAGAGGTTATCGGCCTCGATGCAACCGACGCTAACCAGGTGAGCGCCAAATCCGGCGTCGGCGTGCCGGAATTACTAGAAACCCTGATCGCTAAAATTCCGCCACCCACGGGTGATCCAGACGCGCCCCTGCAAGCACTTATTGTTGATTCCTGGTTTGACCCTTATGTGGGCGTTATTTCGCTGGTTCGGGTCATGAACGGCACGCTGCGTAAGCGGCAAAAAATGCGCGTGTTATCTACAGGCCGGGTTCACCAGATAGCCAGCCTCGGAATTTTCACGCCAAAGCGCATCGAAAAACAAGAGCTTTTTACCGGTGAAGTAGGCTTTATCATCGCCGGCGTTAAAGAAATTGATGGCGTACCTGTGGGCGATACGCTCACTGACGACGCGCGTCCCTGCGAAGCCCGTTTACCCGGCTTTATGCAAGTTCAACCCAGGGTTTTTGCGGGTTTGTATCCGGTGCAAACTGAAGACTATGAGGACTTTCGCGAGTCACTCCGCAAACTCCGCCTGAACGATGCGTCGCTCCACTTTGAGCCAGAAACCTCGACAGCACTGGGTTTTGGCTTCCGCTGTGGTTTCCTTGGCATGCTGCATATGGAAATTGTGCAGGAACGATTGGAACGCGAATTTGATCAAAACCTGATTACCACTGCGCCTACGGTAGTTTACGAAGTACTGACGTCGGCCGGAGATACCATCAAGGTCGATAATCCGTCAGCGCTGCCGCCAGTCAACGAAATCGAAGAAATTCGTGAACCCATTATTATTGCCAATATTCTGCTGCCCCAGGAATACGTCGGCGCGGTAATTACGCTGTGTATTGAAAAACGTGGTGTGCAGAAAAACATGCAGTACATGGCATCACAGGTGCAGCTCACTTATGAATTGCCACTCAGCGAAGTGGTGCTCGACTTCTTTGACAAATTAAAATCGGTATCGCGCGGCTACGCTTCGTTCGAATATGAAATTGATCGCTTTGAAGCTGCGCCGTTAGTGAAGCTCGACGTGCTAATTAACGGTGATAAAGTTGATGCACTGGCCATGATAAGCCACCGCGATGCCGCCGAGCGGCGCGGTCGCGAACTGGCTGACAAGCTCCGCGAGCTCATTCCACGACAAATGTTTGACGTTGCCATTCAGGCGGCCATTGGTGGAAATATTATTGCCCGCAGCACTGTAAAAGCGTTGCGTAAAAACGTACTGGCGAAATGTTATGGCGGCGATATTAGCCGCAAACGTAAACTGCTTGAAAAACAGAAAGCCGGTAAAAAGCGTATGAAACAGCTCGGCTCAGTGGAAGTGCCGCAGGAAGCATTCCTGGCGGTACTGAAAGTAAACGATTAACAACCGATTGGGTCGGATGTTGTTAGCCAAACATAAATTAATTGCAATGCCCGGAGTTACGGCAGCTAATGTTTAATTTTATATTTAACCCTTGGGTTATCGCCCTGGTATCGGGCGCTTCCCTGGTAGCCTGGCTCATTCCCCAAATGCAGGCCCGGCAGGTGGGCAAGCCAGCGCCGGAACTGGAAACAGCACAACTCAAAATGTTTGAGACCTTGGGTTTTGGCGGCATTCTATTTCTCGCCGTCGTGCTCTGTGCGCCACTGCCAGCGGTTAAGGGCGTGCCATTCGATGTCGGCAATATTATATTCGGTATTACCATAGCCACAGGGGCCTGGTGGCTGTTGCATCTTATTTGGCAGAAAACACTGAACGATGGCGCAGCGCGCTGGTGGGGCCGCGGCGGCATGGCTGGCTTGCCCGTTGCAGGTGGTCTACTACTGTTCAAATGGTTACTGGTAGACCGTCTGTCGCATTTTGACTTCGGTGCGCTATTAGCTGGCCTGCTGGTGGTGATTATTGCGCTTATGGCCATTGGCAAATTTCTCGGCGATAAAATTAAAGGCGACTACGGACACGGGGTTACGACCAGCGACCACCCGGCCGTCGAGTTCGCCAAATCGTTATTCTCGGTGGTGCTCATTGTGTTGGTACTCCGACAGTTTATTGTTGAGCCGTTTCGTATTCCTTCCGGCTCGATGATGCCAACCTTGTTGAATGGCGATTTCATTCTGGTGAATAAGTTTGCTTATGGCCTGCGTCTGCCGGTTACCGAAACTAAGATCATTCCGGTGGGTAAGCCAAAACGCGGTGATGTAGCGGTATTTCGCTATCCGGAAGCTCCCGAAACCGACTTTATTAAACGCATAGTGGGAATACCGGGCGACGAAATTGAATACCGTAACAAGCAGCTTTTCCTGAACGGCGAAAAAGTGCCTACCGCCTTCACCGGCCAGTACACCGGCCCGCAATACCGGTTCGAGAACTCGCAATTTGCGGAGCAAGGGATAGAGCAGCTACCCGGCAAGCACCATAAGCTGATGAAGTACCCACAAGCCCGTGAAAGCCTCACAAGGCGCTCCTGGACCGTGCCCGAAGGCCAGTATTTTGTAATGGGCGATAACCGCGACAATAGCCGCGATAGTCGCTACTGGGGCTTCGTACCCGAAAAGAACCTGGCGGGTAAAGCGTTCTTTATCTGGATGAACTTTGATCCGGAAGTCGGCAAACCACTGACTTCACGAATTTTCTCGAAAATTCAGTAGCTCCATGCCTAGCCCCGGCGCACCGAAACCTGCTGAGTTAGAGAAACGACTCGGCTACAGTTTTAGTGATGCGACTCTGCTCGAAGAAGCCTTACGCCACCGCAGTACTGGTGCCCGTAATAACGAGCGGCTGGAGTTTCTCGGCGACAGTGTATTAGGGGTGGTCATTTCCCGCCTGCTATTCGAAGCGCGGCCCGACCTGCCAGAAGGCGATTTAAGTCGGTTGCGGTCGAAGTTGGTTCGTGGTGATACGCTGGCAAAAATAGCCGCAGAACTTAAAATCGGTCCGCACCTGCAACTAGGTGCCGGCGAACGCGCCAGTGGTGGTCGGCGAAGAGCATCGATTCTGGGTGACACCTTAGAAGCCCTGCTCGGTGCTATTTACCGGGACAGCGACTTTAAGCATGTTGAACAAGTCATACTCGGTATTTGGGCCAGCAGGCTGAAAAACCTACCGACCATGGAATCGTTAAAAGACCCAAAAACACGCTTGCAGGAATGGCTACAGGGCCGCGATGAAGAACGCCCTGAGTACGAGCTGTACCGGGTTACCGGCAAAGCTCACGATCAGACCTTTACCATTATTTGCCGCGCGGTAGATCAACATTGCACAGCCTCCGGTGGTAGCCGCCGAAAAGCCGAACAAGCAGCTGCACTAGCAATGCTTGAGCAACTTAATTCACGCAACTCCACGTCTAACTAGAAATCACTGCGCCTATGTCCGATACCAAAAGCCTAGCTATTCAGCCAATAAAGCGCAGCGGTCATATCGCCTTGGTGGGTCGGCCCAATGTGGGGAAATCTACCCTACTCAATGCCTTGCTCGGCCAGAAAATCAGCATCGTCACCCATAAAGCCCAAACGACGCGGCAGCGGGTACTCGGCATAAAACAAGTGGCCGATGCACAGCTTATTTTTGTCGACACCCCTGGTATTCACAAAAATAACCGTAATGCGCTTAACCGCCATATGAACCGCGCCGCGACCGCAATACTGCCAGACGTTGATATCGTGCTGTGGCTAATCGATAGCAATAAGTGGACGAGTGAGGACGATGTGGTATTGGAGCATTTACGTTCTCTCAAAGCGCCCATCGGTCTACTTATAAATAAAGTCGACCAGCTTAAAAACAAAGACGAATTACTGCCGTTAATCGAACGCCGCGCCGGAAAACTGAAGTTTGCTTTCATCATGCCGATTTCTGCTACCAAGGGCAGTAATCTTGACGTTCTCGAAGAAGAACTGGTGAAACTGCTTCCGAAAGCCGAAGCGATGTATCCGGACGACCAAATTACCGACATCTCGTCTAAATTTTTGGCCGCTGAGCTCATTCGTGAAAAACTTCTAAACACCTTGCAGCAGGAAATTCCCTACGGCATTGCGGTAGAAATTGAACGCTTCGAGTACAACGAAGAAGGTGGTCTGGAGATCAACGGACTGATCTGGGTAAACCGGGCTTCGCATAAAGGCATTGTTATCGGTAAGCACGGCGCCGGGTTAAAAGCCGCTGGCCGCGCGGCCCGACTGGATATGAATGAGCAATTCGATTGCCGCGTCCACCTCGAGTTGTGGGTGAAAGTTAAAACTGACTGGGCCGACGACGAGCGCTCAATACGAAGCCTCGGGTTAGCCGCCGAATAGGCCAGCAATGAGCGGCAGCAATCCGTCCTCCGACAACGGTAGGCACCGCAATAGCATAAACGGCAGCGACGGCCAGCCCGCTTGGTTGTTACATGCCCGGCCCTGGCGCGAAACATCTCAATTGTTAGAGGTGTTTACTGCTGAATATGGCCGCCTGGGCTTAGTTGCCAAAGGCGTTCGCCGCCCGAAATCGCCGCTTCGTGGCGTACTGCAACCGTTTCAGCCGCTACTGATCAGTTTTTCAGGCCGCGGCGAACTCAAAACATTACGCTCTGCAGAGCTACAAGGCGTTCCTCAGCCGCTATTAGGGGATGCTGTAATGGCCGGTTTTTATGTCAATGAGCTATTACTGAAAACTCTGCAACGAGAAGATTCACACCCGCCTTTATTTGCCGCCTACGGCGACACTCTGCGTTTACTGCGGAGTGGCAAGGTCGCGTGGCCGCTGCGCCGCCTAGAACAAGCCCTGCTCGGTGAGCTTGGCTACGCTGTTGAAACCCGCTTCGACACCCGTGGCGAAATTCTGCAGCCGACGCTGCTTTACGGCTATGAAGCTGAGCACGGAGCGACCGCTCAGGCTAAAATAGGTGCGCAAGTTCATGGCCGTTCTTTGTTGGCACTGAATAGCAACGATCGGCCGGATTCTGATGTCCTGCTGGAACTCAAAGGGCTACTGCAATACTTGCTGCAACCTTTGCTCGAAGGCAAGCCGATGATTAGTTCGCAAATTGCTCGTCAGCAAGCCCGGCAAACAACCGGCGTTATGCACAAACCCACCAACGGATAAAACCATGAGCCAGTTCTCCCCTATTCGGCTCGGCGTAAATGTCGACCATATCGCCACCCTACGCAACGCCCGTGGCACTCGATATCCGGACCCGCTTCAGGCTGCACTATTAGCCGAACAACACGGTGCCGACAGCATAACCATGCACTTGCGGGAAGACCGGAGGCACATCAGAGACCGTGATATAGAACGTGCCGCCGAACAGCTACAAACGGCCTTGAACCTTGAAATGGCAGTTACTGACGAAATGTTGGCTATAGCTGAGCGAGTTAAGCCGCGTGATTGTTGCCTTGTGCCGGAGAAGCGCGAAGAGCTAACCACCGAAGGCGGCTTAGACGTAATCGGCAATTATCAAAAAGTCACAGATGCATGCCAACGACTTGCTGCATTAGGCATTCAGACTTCACTGTTCATTGACCCCGAGCCCGACCAGCTGGATGCGGCATTACAGGCCGGCGCTCCGGCAGTAGAACTTCACACCGGTAATTATGCCGACGCGACCACGAGCGCTGATCAAGCTCGTGAACTATCCCGGCTACAAATGGCCGCCATGCACGGTGCCAAATTAGGCCTCAAGGTCCATGCTGGTCACGGCCTGCATTATCACAACGTGCAACCGGTTGCCGCTATTCAGGAAATCGCCGAGTTGAATATTGGCCACGCTCTTATCGCCCACGCAGCGTTCGTCGGGCTACCCGCCGCGACAGCCGAAATGAAGCGTCTGATGATGGCAGCTCGGGGCTAACACGCTGAATAATCGATAATTTTGCCCACCATTCTTTACATATAGTGATGTTGGAATAAGCGAATTGAAATGTTTTCAGAGTCTAAACGCTCTATAATAGTGCGAAAATAATCCCAATGAGTTACTGGCGGCAGCTACAGCTGGC
>CAJQNE010000343.1 GCA_905479545.1 uncultured Gammaproteobacteria bacterium
GTTAGGGCTTTGCCTGTTTTCACGCAGAACCTTGCGCCGTGCCGGGGGCAGACAATTTCGCAACCCTCAAGCGGGCCAGAGGCCAGTTCGCCACCGTCATGGGTGCAGATGTCTTCGATGGCGTAAATTGTGCCTTCAATATTGGTGACCAGCACCATGGCGTCGTCAATATCGATGACGGTTTTTCCGCCCGGCGGTAAGTCGTTGACAGGGCATACGCCAAACCAATCACTCATTGTTCATATCCTATTGTCTCTATTGGTTTTCTAGTTCATTTCGAAGATTGTTAAGACAGCGTTGCATAGCCCGGTGGTAGGGTAGTTTCACTATGGCAGTGGTACCCGGTGCGGCAGCAATATTCTTCACCTTAAACTTGTACTCCCAAGTTACCGATGTGCCGCCATTGATAGACTTAAATCGCCATACCGCTTCGCCATAATCCACCAGCATGCCAAGTGCTTTCGGCAAGCCGTTCACGACCCGGTAGCGATGAGTGTTGGGCCGGCTAAACTGGTGAATTTCTTCTAAAGTGGCTGAGCCATCTTTGTGAAGCATGCGGCGTCTGGAGCCTGGCTTCGGCTTACCCTTATCCAATTGCTCAGCTCGCGAGTTGCCTGCTATCGGTCCCCAGCCGGTAAAGATTTTATTAAATTCAGTCATGTTGGTGGCCCGATCGAAGGTTTCTTCAATTGGCTTAGCCACAACTACATTGACTTTGGTGCTTACAAACATCCCTTTCCCTATTTTATAAGAGTGCTAGCTCATCTTTATATTGCTGGTCTTTCTTGCTGATCTATCCCCGCCAAGCATAGTTGCGATTTGTGGATTTATCCTGAGCAATTACTAATTACAGCATCCCCAACTGTAATTGAGATGCTTCGCTCATCATGTCTTTTGTCCATGGTGGATCAAAGGTTATTTCAACCGCCGCTTCGTCGATGCCTTCAACCGTTTTTACTGCATTCGAAACGATTTCCGGAAACTCTTCGGCAACCGGGCAACCGGGCGCGGTGAGTGTCATTGTTACGTCAGCTCGAAGTTCATCGGGTTTAACCACTACATCGTATATCAAACCGAGATCATAAATATTGACCGGAATCTCCGGATCATAAACGGTGCGCAGAGCAGCAATTATCGCATCCTGCATATCCTCGACATGTTCGCCGGGTTCATTCGCATCACGCAGGTCGCGTTCGGTAATCATCGGCGGCTTACGCACTTCGGTGTCATTCATCATTATTCTCTCACTGCTACTATTGCAGCATGGTTACGACACGCTCGGTGGCTTCCACCAAACGGTCTACATCGTTCATATTGTTGTACACGGCAAACGAGGCGCGGGCCGTGCCGGGTATTCCGAATTCTGTCATTACCGGCATAGCGCAGTGGTGGCCGACGCGCACCGCAATGCCAAGTTGGTTGAGCAGTGTGCCAATATCGCTGGGGTGTGCGCCGTCGACAATAAACGACAATACGCTGGCCTTGTGCTTAGCAGTGCCTACAACTTTAAGACCCGCAATTTTTTTCATTCGCGTCGTTGCTGCAGTTAACAGCTCGTCTTCATGCGCAGCCGCCGCTTCTATGCCAATTTCCTGCAGGAAGCGTACGCCTTCACCGAGGCCAATGGCGCCGGAAATGTGCGGTGTGCCGGCTTCAAACTTATACGGCAGCTCATTCCAGGTTGAACCATCGAAACTGACGGTTTCAATCATATCGCCGCCAGCTTGCCAGGGCGGCATAGCATCCAGCAGCTCTCGCTTGCCAAATAGCACGCCGGTACCGGTCGGTGAATAGAGCTTGTGGCCGGAAAAAGCCAGGAAGTCACAATCCAATGCTTGAACGTCTATTAGCAAGTGCGCGACAGCTTGGGCGGCATCGACCAGGCAGATGGCGTTAGCGTTATGTGCCAGTTCGATAATTTGCTTCACTGGCAGAATGGTGCCAAGGGCGTTAGACACCATGGTGACAGCGACCAATCTGGTTCGCTTGCCGATTAATTTTTCGAACTCAGCCAGTGGCACATCACCATCGTCGTTCATTCTAGCGACTTTTAGCACAGCCCCCGTCTGTTGGCATAACAACTGCCAGGGCACGATATTGGCGTGGTGCTCGATGGCGCTAATAACAATTTCGTCGCCGGTCGTCAGGTTAGTTCGGCCCCAGCTCTGGGCGACTAAATTAATCGACTCAGTGCCGCCGCGGGTATAAATTACTTCCTGCGTGCTGCTGGCATTGATAAACCCGCGGACTGTCTCACGAGAAGCTTCGAACAAGTCGGTCGCCCGACCGCTTAGCTCGTGCACACCGCGGTGCACATTGCTGTTATCCAACTCGTAATAGTGGCTTACCGCATCAATTACCCGCTGTGGTTTCTGCGTACTGGCAGCGTTATCGAGGTATACCAACGGCTTACCGTGCACGTCCTGATGGAGTACCGGAAACTGAGCGCGGATAGCCTCTACGTCGAAGTTGCCTGTTTGGCGTGCAAGGGCACTCACTTGGCATCCTCAAAATCGGCCACCGCAAAGGCTTTAACCTGCTCGCCGCCGGGTAGCCGCGACAGAAGGGCGTCACGAACTTTTTGGCGTAGCGACGCGACTGTTATCGCATTCAGAGTTTCTGCGGCAAAGGCATAAGTCAGCACGCTACGCGCGGTTTCCATGCTTATGCCTCGCGACCGCAGATAGAACAGCGAATTTTCATCCAACTGTCCTACCGTTACGCCGTGAGCACAGACGACATCGTCAGCGTAAATTTCTAACTCAGGCTTGGTATCAATTTCAGCAAATTTTGATAGCAGCAAATTGCGATTGTTTTGTTCGCTATCGGTTTTTTGCGCTTGTGGATGCACCACTATCTTGCCGTTAAACACTCCGCGCGAACGGCCATCTAATACTCCGCGATAAAATTCGCGGCTAATGCCATGCGGTTTCAGATGATCGACGCGGGTTTGTGTATCGACATGCTGGCGACCGTTACCGAAGTAAAGGCCGTCGAGATGTATCTCGGCGCCTTCTGCCTGAAGATGAACACCCACATCATTGCGGAGTAAGCGCCCCTGCAACGCAAACTGGCAGCTGCCAACCCGGCTATCACGGCTTTGGTTAACGAAAAACCCGTTGCTGTGCCAGCCGTTTTCGCTGTCTTGCTGTATTAAGTAGTGGCGCACATCGGCATTCGAACCCGCTTGCACTTCGGTAACGACATTACTGAAGTAGCTCGAATTCGGTGCGCCGATATGTTGTTCCACCAGTGTCACTTGCGAGCTTTCGCCGGCGATAATAATGTTTCGTAGCTGAGCATTATTGGCGGCGGCAGTTTCTGTATTGATATAGAGCGCGTGGATTGGTTGCTCGACAACTGCATTGCGGTCGACTTCGATGACCACGCCGTCGCTAGCCAGCGCGGTGTTCAGGTCGTGCAATGAATGGCGACCTTTGTGCCGGGCTGAAAGGTCAAAAACACCCTCTAACGCTTCCGGGTCGTCGCTCAGCTTTTGGGCGAGGTTGCTGACGCTAACGCCAGTACCCGCACGATCAAGCTTTGATAGCGGCGCATGGAATTTGCCGTTAACAAATACAACGACCGCGCCGCTGTGCTCACTCAATAACAAGGCTTTTAGCACTTCAGCGTGAATGTCACCACCGCTGGCCGCCTGTGGGCTAAGCTTGGCGAGGCCCGATAAATCGGTGTACTTAAAGGTTTCCAGGTGGCGACCGGGCAGGCCTGCCTGCTTAAAGCTGGCGAGCGCCGCGTCCCGACGTTCTGTCAACCACGCAGGACCCGCCACTGCCGGGGCCATAGCAGAGAAATGGCTAGCCAAGGCGCTGGTAGCTGGGCTTGGGTTGGGGGTGGCCATTGCAGACATTAAGCCGCTGCCTCTTCAATCCAACCGTAGCCTTCTTTTTCCAGCTGCAGTGCTAATTCGGGGCCGCCACTTTTAACGATGCGGCCGTGGGCCAGCACGTGAACAAAGTCGGGCTTGATGTAGTCGAGCAGGCGCTGGTAGTGGGTGACCAAAATAATGGCGCGATCATCATTGCGCAGGGCGTTGACGCCGCCAGCAACAATTTTTAGCGCGTCGATATCCAAACCAGAGTCTGTTTCATCAAGAATCGCCAGTTTCGGTTCAAGCATGGCCATTTGCAGAATTTCGTTGCGCTTTTTTTCGCCGCCGGAAAAGCCTTCGTTAACACCGCGTTTCAAAAAGTCTGGCTTCATTTCTACCAGTTTCATGCGCTCACGAATTAGCTTAAGAAACGCAACGGCATCCAGTTCGTCCAAACCGTTGTGCTTGCGCTGGGCATTTAATGCCGCCCGTAAGAAGTAGGCGTTACCTACGCCAGGAATCTCTACCGGGTATTGGAATGCCAGAAAGATGCCTTCACAGGCACGCTCTTCTACTTCCAGCTCGGTTAAATCCTTGCCTTCGTAAGTAATGCTGCCTTCGGTTACTTCAAAGTTATCGCGGCCAGCCAGCACGCTGGCTAGCGTGCTTTTACCTGAGCCGTTCGGGC
>CAJQNE010000344.1 GCA_905479545.1 uncultured Gammaproteobacteria bacterium
AAATACTGCTTGGCAGCGGTTTCTATCAACCGGGCCGTTAGCCTTTCTGCCGTTGGCGGATGAGCACACTAGTTCTATTGTCTGGAGTAGCAGCGATCACCAGCGCCTCATGGCACTGGATAAGCGTAGCTTTGAGACTGAATTAGCAACAGCCTTCGGCAGTAAGCTGGGCGACTGCGAGTTGCTCGGTGACCGGGCAAGCTTTCCATTGCAGGCAAAATTGGCAGAGAAAACCATTAAACACCGCTTCGCTTTAGTGGGCGACGCGGCACATGTGGTGCACCCGTTGGCCGGGCAGGGGGGCAACCTGTCATTGCTCGACGTTGCCGCATTGATTGATGTGTTGGTGGAAGCTAAATCCAAAAAGCGTGACATTGGTGCGACGACCGTATTGCGCCGATATCAGCGCTGGCGCGCTGGTGAAAACGCGGCAATGCTGTTGTCGTTTGATGGCCTCAAGCATTTGTACGGAAATGACAGGCCGCTAGTGAGTCGGTTGCGCAGCATCGGCCTGAACCTGGTGGATGCTGCAAAACCCTTGCGGTTGCGGTTCGCTCGTCATGCGGCCGGAGTTGAGGGTGATTTGCCGTCACTGGCGCGGCCTGAAACAGCCACCGGCTGAGTCTGTTGTCGTGTTTGGCGTAAAAGTATAAAAATGTGTGCGGCTTGACAGCATAGACTGTCAGTGTCCTAATCTTGGCGTAATAAGACAGATTTGGCACCAATTCGCACAGAGTGCCGAACTGTCAGAACTCTTGGTGCCGGGCAATATCGATATTTCGGTTGAGTGTGGCGAACCAAGTCGTCGGAGGACAGCTTGTGGCATCAGCACAACCATCACTAATGAATACGGTATCTATTTCACAGGTTGTTGGCTTGTTGGAATATCTGCAAGAGCGGAATATTTCTGCGGATTCGTTGTTCGCTAATCTGCCGCTGTCGAAACAAATTCTCGAAGACCGGCAAAATCGCATCACGGTTGCTGAGTGGCTGGGTACGTTTAACCGTGCTCAGGAGCTAACCAACGACCCTCACTTGGGTTTGAATCTGGGTAAAGCGGTTAAGCCCGGTAGCTTTGGCCTGCTGGGTTATCTGGCGATGAACTGCCCGGACCTTCGCGCTGTGTTGGAGCGTATTCCTAAGTACACTCGTTTGGTTGGTGAAACCGGCCGGGTTGAGATGGTTGACCACGGTGAGGTGGTGGAAATGCGCTGGGTGGCTGACCTGGAGCCTTACCCGAGTCAGCTAGCCGTTTGGAACCTAACGGCGTGGATAAGTTTTGGTCGTTGGATCACTTCGCAGCACATTACCGCGGACGAATTGTGGTTGGTGGGTGATCCGGACGATATGGCTGATGAACTAGCCGAGTTCACGGGTGCCACGGTGCATTACAACAAGCCGTTTGCAGCGTTATTACTCAGTGATGAAACGATAACCTGCCCGGTTTTGCAGGCTGATAAAGAGCTGCACCGGATGCTGGATGATCAGGCGCAGCGACATTTGCGTGATGTGAACGGCAGCCTGGAATTTACCCGTTTTGTTGAAAATGCATTGCTCGAGTCGCTTAAAAAAGGCGAAGTCGGATTGCCACTGCTTGCATCGCGTTTGGGTATGTCGCCTCGTAGCTTGCAACGCCGCTTGCGTGACCTGGGTAGCTCTTATCAGGAAGTGCTGGACGAAACGCGCCGGAACCTGGCGATGGAATATATCCGCGACGCGCGCCTGAGTTTGTTGGAAATAAGTCAGCAGCTCGGCTTTGCCGAACAAAGCTCGTTCAATCGCGCCTTCCGCCGATGGACCGGTGACACTCCGTCTAATTATCGCTGGCGTCGGTAGTTTTTTTAAACACAGGTTTCACAGGTAGCACTGACTTTTATTGTAGTTATCATCCAGACGATAGGCGCTAAGTCAGAGTTTGCCGGTTCGCGTAACTTCCATAATCTGTTAAACCTGTGGTTTCGAAAATAAACAAAGCCCCGAAATATCGGGGCTTTGTTGTATTTGCAGCGTGTGTGTTAGTTGGTAACCCGGGTCTCACCATAACCGCGCAGAATGCGTACCTGTTGGTTGGGGGCGAACTCGTCGGGGTTGCCTTCTTGCACGATGGCAAAAACTTTGCCTTTCTCGTCGCGCACGGTAATTTCCATACCTTGAGCGCGGGTGCCAGCCTCTTCCGCTGCGGTGCCGAACAGGCCACCCACTACCGCACCGACCGCTGCGCCTAACGCGCTGCCGGTACCGTCGCCTACTGAGCTACCGGCGATGCCGCCGATAACGCCGCCAGCAACACTACCGATACCGCTTTGAGTGCCTTCAATTTGCACCGGGCGAACTTCAACCACGGTACCGTATTCAACTTGTTGTACGCGGCGGGCGTCGTCGCGAGAATAAACGTCGCCGCGTTTGCTGGAAGCGCAACCTGCGCCGAGTGTCAGGGCGAGTGCTGCGACAAAAATAGTGATGGGGCGTAACATAGTATTTCTCCGTTTACCTATCAATGCGGCTAGTAAATAGCGGCTAGTTATTACTGCGACCATTTATCCTTAACTGGCTGATTTGGCTGCTATTGAGCAGTGTACAGTACAGCTTTGACGTGATTGCAAGCCCGAAGTTCAGTCAGCCGGGTTGTTGTTTGTCCGGCGGTACTTCCAGCCAGAACGTTACCGGCCCGGTATTGCAGAGGCTCACCTGCATATCTGCGCCAAACTCACCGGTTGCGACTTCGGCATGCTGTTGCGTCGCAAGCGCCACTAGTTCGCTGAAAAGCCCGGCCGCCAGGGCCGGGTCAGCGGCTGAGCCAAAGCTGGGGCGGTTGCCCTTTTGGGTATCGGCAGCGAGGGTAAATTGTGGCACCAGTAATAGCCCGCCGCCGGTGTCGTTCAGCGATAAGTTCATCCGGCCGTCGGCGTCAGGAAATATTCGGTAAGCCAGTAATCGTTGCAGTAGCCGCTGAGCTTGCTTCGGGCTATCGCCACGCTGAACCCCTATGAGCACCAGCAGACCGTTGTCTATGGCGCCGATAGTTTCACCGTTCACCACGACGCTGGCGTGCGTCACCCGCTGCAATAAGCCGATCATGCTAAGCGTTGCGAAAAGTGGTCGGTCGCGGTAACCAAAGCATCGATGATGCCCGGTTCACTTGCTGAATGGCCGGCATCCGGAATCACTTTGAATTCTGCTTGCGGCCAGGCTTCATGCAGCGCGAAAGCCTGGTCTATAGGGCATACGGCGTCGTAACGGCCATGGACTAAAACAGCCGGTATGTCGGCGAGTTTAGCGGCATTCTGAATTAGCTGGTCGGGTTGTAGATAAGCGTTGTTAACGAAGTAGTCGCACTCAACCCGGGCCATTGCCAACGCAACGGCAGGTTCTGCATAGTGCTCGGCGGTGTTCGGGTGCGGCAGCAGCGTCGAGCATCGACCCTCCCATACCGACCATGCCCTAGCTGCCGCTAGCTGAACGGCCTTGTCGCTATGGGTTAAGCGGCGGTGGTAGGCGGCTAGCAAGTCGTCATGTTCGTCGTGAGGAATAACGGCAAGGTATTCTTGCCAGTAATCAGGAAACAGTTGGCTGGCACCGTGCTGATAAAACCAGTGAATATCTTGTGGGCGGCAAAGGAAAATGCCGCGCAATACTAGTGCGCTAACGTGTTTAGTGAATTGTTGGGCGTAAGCTAACGCGAGTGTTGAGCCCCAGCTGCCGCCAAAAATCAGCCACTGGTCTATGTCCAGGTGTTCGCGCAGTCGTTCAATATCAGCGATTAAATGCGCTGTAGTATTGTTGTGGAGCGAGGCGTGTGGCAACGACTGCCCGCAGCCGCGTTGATCGAATAAGATAATGCGGTAACGCTGCGGGTCAAAAAACTGGCGGTGGTAAGGTTGGCAACCACCCCCTGGCCCGCCGTGGAGAAATAACGCAGGTATGCCGTTGGGGTTACCGCACTGCTCAATATGCAGCTGGTGGCCGTCGCCGACCGCTAGTTTTTCGCTGGCCCAGCTGCGGAAGCGAATATTGCCGGGCGGATAGAGCGTTCTCATAGTCGTTGAGCTTAGCCGGGCAGTGTTTGGTCTTACTAGTTTTTGGCGATCTGAATTTCGCGCACTAATGCGGCGAAGACTTTGGGTGAACCGGCAACCACGTTGCAGGTATCCATAAAGTTCGTGCCGCCATCTATATCGCCAACAATGCCGCCGGCTTCCTGCACCATCAAGGCACCCGCAGCGATATCCCAGGGCTTCAGACCTACTTCCCAAAAGCCGTCAAAACGGCCAGCTGCAACATAGGCTAAATCTAAGGCTGCTGAGGCTACTGCGCGTGTGCCGCCACATTTAGTCGCGGTGTTGCGAAGCATATTCAGGTAAAGGTCAACGTCGTCGGTTTTCCGGAACGGCAGGCCGCAGGCGATTAGGCTGCCTTCTAGTCCTGGACGGCGCGCCATGCGTAGTTTTTTGCCATCCAGCGTAGCGCCGCGACCACGGGACGCAGTGAATAGCTCATTCTTGACCGGGTCAAAAATGACGCCGTGTTCTAAACGGCCTTTGTCGCGGATGCCGATTGATACGCAAAAATGCGGAAAGCCGTGGATGAAGTTAGTGGTGCCGTCGATAGGATCAATAATCCACTCCACATCACTGGCTTTATCGCTGCTAACCAGCGCGCCGGATTCTTCGCCAAGAATATCGTGCTGCGGGTAACTGCGACGGATTTCGTCGATAATTACTTGCTCAGCGGCTTTATCCACTTCGGTGACAAAATCGTTATGTTGTTTGCTACTTACAGCAAGCGACTCGCGCTTTTCAGCACCGCGCAAAATAATGTTGCCAGCTTTACGGGCGGCAGTGACG
>CAJQNE010000345.1 GCA_905479545.1 uncultured Gammaproteobacteria bacterium
ATGAGGTTCGCAAGCCATGTTGAGCAATAACAAACACCCGGGTTTTTCGCTCGTAAATTTCAGAGCTATCGCTCAGGTGGCAGCGTCGCTCACGGCGGTTTGTCTGGTTCTCACCGGCTGCTCCTTCTCGTCTGCGGATAAGTCGAGGAAGCTCAATTCAGTTAATCCGTCGACAACTGCGATTTCCAGTGGTGGTGAACGGCTCACTGACTTACAACGGCGGGTTACCGATGCTCGTATCTCGACGGACTGGAAGACGATGGATGAGCTTCAGTCGCGGATTGCCGTGCTGAACGATAACGGTCGGCCACTCAACGAATACTTCATCTGTAAGGCTCAGGCGTGGCTAGACTTTGGCCGCGATGAATATACCGAGAATGATCGCTCTGGCGTTGCCAACGCAGCTTTGCGGGAATCGCTAATACTCATTCAGGCTATGGAGCGTGGCGAAACGCCTAGCCGCGATACTCAGCTGGTTGAAACCACAGTAATGCTGCGTGAAGATATGTGGCAGCAAATTGCATCACTAAAAACTGCGGATGGCGATTGCGCCGACTGCAGCATCGCCAAATGGGAAGTAATGATGGTTTGGGCCGGCCATGAGCAGCCTGAGCTGGGATGGCGGCATGCGGAGCCTTACATCCGCCACGCGGAAGAATTAGGCCGACAGGCGCAGAAGGAGGCTGATTCATGCAACCTGGAACCTAAGGCAGCGCCTGCCAGTTGCCCGGTTATGTGTGCCGAGAAAGCCGCTGAGCAAGTACCTGGCAATATCCACTTTGCATTAGACCGATCCACGATTGGCCCGGTATCTGCGATGATTCTTAACCGTCTAGCCGACATCATGATCAGTCGCCCTGCGATGCAGGTAACACTCACTGGCCACACTGACCCGACCAGTAACTCGGCGTACAACGATGCTCTGTCCGAACGGCGAGCACAGTCTACGCTGAAATATCTGAAGAACCGTGGCGTACCGGCCCGCCAGTTGGCCACCGCGGCTGCCGGTGAAAACCAGCTTGCTGTAACTGGTTGTTCACCACGGGCGCACTCGATAAACCGTCGGGTTGAGGTAGGAATTATCGGCGCTAACGACCTGCGCAAAGTGGATCAGTTGGACGACCTACAGCCTACGCCCGAACAAACGTACTGCACTACCCGTCGCTAAAAATCCGCCTGAAGCCACTGGTTATTAGTGACTTCAGGCGGGCGGCGTCGCGGTATTTTGGTTTAGGTCTCAGCCCTGCTGGTTTTTTGTGACACTTTGGGTTGTACTCGCGAGTTTAACGTCGGACGTATTCGGCTCATCGCTAAGGTTCCGGGCTGCGTACTGCATCGTCTGCGGTTTGGTTTTTGCTGCCGGTATCCGTTGGCGATTGCAGGTTGGTGCGCTTGTTTCTGGTCTTTTGGGGCTGCGACGAAGTGTGAATATGTTGCAGGTACCAGCGGTTAGCGGATTTCACCAGCACCGCCGTTGCCAGTAGTTCGGACGGGTTGCTAGTTTCAGCCATGCCGGGATTCAACGTTAAGCGGTAGATGGCATAAGCAGTGTCATTGTTTACCGTGTGTAGTTGAACTAAGCCCGCGGTGTGTTGGGTTTTATCGGAGGCTTCCATCTCAGGCTTTAAGTGATTTTCCTGATAGCTACGCCAGCTGCGGTCGAGGCTGCCTGATTCGATTTGCGAAAACGGCTTAGCATCTAACACCAGTAAACGCATCGCCAAGCTATCGCCACTATCGAACGCGGCGTAATAATTTTCCAGTAGGCTCTGCACGGCCTGCTCTTCGTCGGTTAGCGTTCGTGATTCACTGAGTGGTTCCGGAAGTGGGTTAGGCTCACCGGTTTCTGCATAACTTGTAGTTGGAAGTAGCAGCGCTAGGGCGGTAGCAAAAGCGGGTAGCCGGATAGCGAATTTACGCAGTTTCATTAAGGACTCATTGGTTCATACTATTGAGTAAGTGTAATTCAGCTGTCTGTTAGGTAGTTGCAACTAACAATGTTGTGACGAAAATTTACCAAGAAATATTCTGCTGGTTAGTTAACAGCTCGCGGATACAGGATCATTTGAGTACAGCGAAATAACGCGATGGTTTTGCCGCTGTCGCGCGAGCTCACTCTGGCATCCCACAACTGAGTGCTGCGACCGCTATGTACCAGCGTCGCGACACAATCGACCATACCGCTGCGAGCCGTGCCGATAAGGTTCGTTTTCAGCTCCATCGTGGTGAACGCTTCGGCACCAGCAGGAAGCGACTCGACGCAGCCCAGTCCGGCGCAGGTGTCGGCGAGTGAAACGACGCTGCCTGCGTGTAAGAACCCGTTAGGTGCCATGAGTTCCGGCCGGACGGCCAACTCGGCTTCGGCGTGTCCGTGCTCTACCCGGGTGAATCGGATGCCAAGTAAGCCCGGCAGGCTGCCTGTGTTGGATTCGTTTATTTCGTCAATGGTCACCGAGCTTGCCTCAATAGGGAGTTATAGGGAGGTCGCAATATGTTGACTAAGCGTTACCCTGTCATTACCGGTCAGATCAGCAGCGGTGCTTACCTTAGCGTAGCCGAGTTCCTGCAACAGCTGCACGACCAGGGCTCTTTGCTGCCAGCCATGTTCTAGTAATAACCAGCCACCGGGAGCGAGATAGCTGCGTGCTTGTGTAGCGATCGTGCGTAAATCGGCTAAGCCATTTTCAGCTGCGACTAGCGCGCTGTCAGGTTCAAAGCGCACGTCGCCCTGCCGCAAGTGTTCGTCCGAGGCATCAATATACGGTGGGTTGCTGACAATGACATCATGCTGTCGTGGCTGCAGCGCATCGCACCAACTGCCCTGAAAAAAACGGATGTTTTTCAACTGTAACTGACGAGCGTTTTCATTCGCCACGCGGAGTGCGGCACCGCTTTTGTCAGTGGCGAATACGGTTGCGCTCGGTCGTTCGCTGGCTATGGCCAGTGCAACAGCACCGCTGCCAGTGCCGAGGTCGGCGACTGTTGCTTCATCGCTGATTTTTGCTATTGCCAACTCCACCAATAACTCGGTTTCCGGCCTCGGGATTAGCGTATCAGGGGTCACTTTGAGGGGTAGCGACCAGAACTCCCGTTGGCCGAGTATGTGTGCCACCGGCTCGCCTTGCCGCCGCCGCTCACAAAGTGACTGAAAGTCTTTGAGTGCCTCAGCGCTCAGCAACTCATCAGCAAACCCCCGTAACCAACTGCGGGGTTTGCCCAGTGTGTGGGCCAGTAACAGCTCGGCATCTAAAGCGGCGCTGTCGCTATTGAGCTTGGTTGAAGCTAAGGCTTCAGCAACGGTTGTCATGGTGCTGCCTTACAGTTCGCTACTCGTTAAGTCTGCTAATAGCCCTGCCTGATGCTCGGTTAACAGCGCGCCAATAACCTCGTCTATGCCGCCGGCCATAATTTCGTCGAGTTTGTGCAAAGTAAGATTGATGCGGTGATCAGTGACCCGGCCCTGCGGGTAGTTATAAGTGCGGATGCGTTCTGAGCGGTCGCCGGAACCGACCAGGTTTTTGCGGGTACTGGCCTGTTCGGCATCCTGAGCATCTTGCTGTTCAGTGAGCAATCGGCTTTGCAGCAGGCTCATCGCCCGGGCGCGGTTCTTGTGCTGTGAGCGCTCGTCCTGGCATTCCACCACCGTGCCCGTTGGAATGTGTGTCAGACGAATCGCCGAATCTGTTTTATTGACGTGCTGGCCGCCCGCGCCGCTCGCCCTGAAGGTGTCTACCCGAAGGTCGGCAGGGTTGATTTCGATAGCTTCTACCTCATCAATTTCCGGCAGAATAGCGACGGTGCAGGCTGAGGTGTGAATCCGGCCTTGTGATTCAGTTTCAGGCACCCGCTGTACCCGGTGCACGCCAGATTCAAATTTTAACTGTGAATAAGCGCCATGGCCGACGATGCGGGCTATTACTTCTTTGTAGCCACCGTGGTCGCCATCGCGTTCGGTAATCGTCTCGACGCTCCAGCCGCGAGAGTCTGCAAAGCGAAGGTACATTTTTAGCAGGTCGCCAGAAAAAATCGCTGCTTCGTCGCCGCCGGTACCGGCACGAATTTCAAGGAAAATATTGCTGTCGTCGTGCGGGTCACGGGGCAGCAAAAATTTCTGCAGCTCTGTTTCCAGCTCTTCTTGCTGCTGTTTGGCATCAGCGAGCTCTTCTTTGGCCAATTCAGCCATTTCAGGGTCGTCGCCGTTAACCATTTCTTTGGCGGTTTCAATATCGGCCAGCAGCGTTTCATAACGCTGATAAGTCTGTACCACGGGCTCCTGTCGCGAGTACTCCTGCGACAACTCGCGAAAGCGGTTGTTGTCACTAATCACATCGGGATCAGAAAGCAGCGCCGACATCTCCTCGAAGTTGTCGCCAAGCTGTTCAAGTTTGTTGCGGATGCTGTCACTCAGCATGGTGCGGCCGTGGTGTTTGTTTCTGGGGCGCGGATTATAGGCTAGCGCGGCCTTGGCTGTTAGGCTTAAGAGGGCTTTGCGAAACCACCGTATCGGCAATCGCCGCGTAGAAACCGGCCGGAAACTACTCACGCCGCGACGTACGCTCTGTGTTTGTGCCCGGTTTTGCCGCGCCCTTTTGCCACTAGCACGACTTTTTATACCCCGTTTGGGCAGACTATGACCGATAAACCGCCGATTATTGCCCTGATGGGCCCCACCGCCAGCGGTAAAACCTCGCTGGCGATAGAGTTGGCTCAACGGTTGCCAGTGGAGTTGATAAGCGTTGACTCGGCGCTGGTGTATCGCGGCCTGGATATTGGCAGCGGCAAACCGACTTTAGCGGAGCAGGCGTTAGCACCGCATCGGCTAATCGATATTTGTGAACCTACCGAAGCCTATTCAGCTGCTCGCTTTGCCGAGGATGCACGGCTGCACATCGATGGAATTCACCGCGAAGGCAAAGTCCCGTTATTGGTCGGAGGCACATTTCTGTATTTCCGTGCCTTGTTAGATGGGATGGCGAACATGCCGCCGGCTAACGCGGCGCTGCGTGACAGAATAGCCGGCGAAGCCTTAGAGAATGGGGGGCAAGCTATGCATAACCGGCTAGCAGAAATTGATCCGCTAACTGCCGCGCGCCTGCACCCTAATGATGCCCAGCGGATTCAACGGGCACTGGAGGTGTTCGACTTAACCGGGCAATCACTCAGTCAATGGCATACGCAGCAATCCCAGGGCCAAAACAACCTGGCCTATGAGGTACATAGGTTAATTTACGCACCTGATGATCGTGCTATGTTGCATCGCAATATAGAACTGCGATTTGACCAAATGCTCGCTGACGGATTTGTGGCTGAAGTCGAGCAGTTAGTTCGGCGCGGCGATCTGGATGAATCGTTGCCGTCCGTTCGGTCAGTAGGGTATCGGCAGTTATGGCAGCATGTTGCTGGCCACTGCGACCTGGTTGAGGCGCGGGATCGCGGCATCATTGCGACCCGGCAATTGGCCAAGCGGCAGCTCACCTGGTTGCGAAACCAGCTACCAAATGAACCCCGCTTTAACGCCGGAGATAGCAGCGGTACACGGCAGGCTCTCGAATACGTTGCAGCGCTGGTATAGTGCCTGTGAGTATCAAGTTTGGGCGATATTGTACATTTATCGTTAAATTTGTCGGTTTCGGCGGATTAGCGGGGTAGAGTTTCGTCGTTAATGTGAGGGTTGTCACAATCTCGTCATTTCGAAGGTCTATACTCGGTCGCGGTGATGTTCCGCGAAGTTTCCACCTCAGGAATGTGGAGTAAAACTGACAGCCGCAAGGCCAATAACAGTGTCGGTGCTGGTTCACCGACGAATACGCAAAAAAAGTTCTGAATTGCGTTAAGAAAAACACATCGAAACCGTACTGAGTCGGTTAAAAATTTTAGGGAATAGAGGTTTTTCACAGGCTGGGTCTTGAATAATTGCTGCACCGCCGCAATTATTTAGATGCAGCTATTCAATCTTGCTGATTTTCTTACAGGCAAGTGTTGAATAATGTGCCACAATGTTGGCTGACCACTAGGTCAGTTTTACTAACCACTCGCTAATACTTTTGACGATTCGTATGCATACGATGGATCAGCTGGAGCAACAATAACAATGGCAAAATCACAATCTTTACAAGAACCATTCCTTAACGCGCTGCGCAAAGAGCGGATTCCGGTTTCAATTTATCTGGTCAACGGCATTAAGTTGCGTGGTCAGGTGGAATCTTTCGATCAGTTCGTCGTGTTGCTGAAAAACACCGTAAGCCAAATGGTCTACAAACATGCCATTTCGACCATCGTGCCGGATCGCAACGTAAAAGCGGCACTGGCTGATGAGCGCGCTGCAGACAGCGACGACGACGGCCAAAACGTCGAATTCGAAGACTAGTTCGCTGCTGACCGAAGCAGCTTCAACTGCTCCGTCGCCGCCGCAAACGGATACACTGACAACCGGTAAAGCCTGATGCTGACCAGCATTCGGGCTTTTTCGCCTGTCTTAGATTTTTCATTTTCTCTTTAAAGGATTCTAGCTATAGCTTCAGCTGACCTGTTTTTTGAACGTCACGAAGGCGGCAGCCGCTGCCTACTGGTTCACTTCGACATGGGTCGCTATCACGGCGATCAGGCTTTGGACATTGAATCGGTGCGTGCTGAGTTCATTGAGCTGGCTGAATCAGCTGATGCGGAAGTTATCGAATTTATCACCGGCAAACGGGATAAGCCTGAATCGAAATACTTTATTGGCAGTGGCCGTGCTGAAGAAATTGCCGAACGCGTTGCGGCGTTAGAAATTGATTTGGTGTTGGTAAACCATCCGCTATCGCCAACGCAGGAACGTAACCTCGAAGCACTGGTGTGCTGTCGGGTGCTCGACCGCACTGGCTTGATTCTTGATATTTTTGCTAAACGAGCTCGTACCTTTGAAGGTAAGTTGCAGGTAGAGCTGGCGCAATATCGCCACCTGGCCACGCGGCTGGTACGCGGTTGGACTCACCTTGAGCGGCAGAAAGGCGGTATTGGTTTACGTGGCCCGGGTGAAACTCAGCTGGAAACTGACCGCCGACTGGTAACGGATAAAATTCGTCGGTTGGAATCCCGGCTAAAGCGTTTAGCCCAGCAGCGGCAAGAAGGCCGCAAGACCCGGCTAAAAGCTGATTTGCCAACGGTGGCCCTCGTCGGTTACACCAACGCCGGTAAATCGACCTTCTTTAACAAGCTGGCGGGCGCTGACGCTTATGTCGCCGACCAGCTGTTTGCGACGCTTGATCCAACGCTGCGACGTGTCGACCTGGCGACTGATCAGCCTGCGGTTTTAGCCGATACCGTAGGTTTTGTGAGCGACCTGCCGCACGAATTGGTCGCGGCGTTCCGTGCAACCCTGGAAGAGGCTCGTGAAGCCGAAATACTGCTACACGTCATTGATTCACACGACCCTGAGCGCCGTGCCCGCATCAGTGAAGTGATGGCGGTATTGGAGCAGATCGACGCTCATGAAATTCGTCAGATCGAGGTTTACAACAAAATTGATCTCACGGGTGAACCCGCGCGCATTGAATACGACGAAGATGACCGTCTGAGCCGGGCTTGGGTATCTGCGGCTACCGGCGAAGGAATGGAGGCTCTGCGGGAAGCATTAGCTGACGACATACGCGGCAAGTCGGTCAGCATAACCCTGTTGCTTGGCCCCACGGCTGGTAAGCTACGCGCAAGATTGTTTGAGCTGGGCATAGTTCAGTCAGAAAATTATGACGAACAGGGCCGGGCGCACGTAGATGTAAAAATGTCGAAACCGGAGTATTCGCGATTAAGTCGCGAGTTTGGTCTGGCGAAGTATCTGGCTTAAGACTAAAAAAGGCCTGGTCAAAGCATTTTTACGCTGTGGTGTGGCGCCCACGTATTTTTGCGAGTCCACGCCATAAGTAACCGTCTGGCTTTAATGAGCCGTCGGTGCCGCTAAGCGCGTGTTCCAGGATGTGTGGGTTGTTGAGCACCCAGCGAATTCGCGTACGGCAGCCGAGGCGGGCGCATAGTAGTAGGCGATCACCAATTTCCATAGAGGCGTTCATTGTCGGCAACGGAAACTGCTCGCCGTTTTCACGGGTTAGCATGAGCGGCAGCGCCGGCAATGGTTTGTCATTGTTGCCAGGTTGAGTGAGCAGGTGGCCTATTTCGACCCGCTGGCCGTTTGTAAGCGCGGTATATACCGTGGGTGTCTCTGTTTCGCTAACTTCAATGCTGAAAGTTTCCGGCGTTTTGCCGTACGTCATTTGCTCGATGCGATCCATTGCCTCGGCACTCCATTCATCGGACTCATGCCGGGCAATATCAAGGAAGGCGTCGAGATCGCGAACCGTTACCAACGCCAGCACACGCCAGGTGATAATGCGGCTAATCTCTATAGAAAAATCGAGTTTTGCGGCAGCGAATAACATGCTGTTATCGCGTTCGTTTTGCCGACTGGCGCAGTACAGCTTAGGGTTAAGTTCGCGTGCGGTAAGCACAATAGACAAATTGTTAGCATCGTTCGGCGTGCCGGCGATCAGCCCTGAGGCCTCCATAATGCCCGCTTCGTATAGCGTATTAGCCTCTACGCCAGTGCCCACCACGGCACCGCTGGGTGCGTGTTGCGGGTCGGATTCGATAACAGTTACGGGAATGTTGGCGTCTTTCAGATCCCTGATTACGGCGTTACCAAAATCGCCGCAGCCACAGACAATCCATTGGCCTTTCGGCGGCAGAATAGGTTGCTGCAAATCATGGCCGGGTAATGACCCAAGCCAGGCGTGTAATAAGTTTATTTTCGGCGCCTGAATCGCTAGTAGCATGCGTTCTGCGAATAAGTCGTAGGCGTTAATGACCACTTCGGTGTTGAACGATCGCATATTGTTGCAGGCGGCCGCTTCCTCAGCGCGGCCAATGACCTGAACATCGGGGCGTATAAGCTTTACCGCCACCGAAATTTTTACATTGCAGGCCTCGTTGTCAGTCATTGCCATTACGCCGACACAGCTGGGGCTTTCCAGGCCGGCTCGACGTAGATGCTTGAGCTTACCGGCATCGCCCTGCAGAGCCGGAATATCCAGGTGCAGGTCCGTTAGCGAGAGGTCATTCAGCCGTTTCTGATTTTTTTCGATTACGGTGCAGCGAATGTTTCGTCGGGCAAGCGATTGCACAATAAGGTGGCCGGTGTCGCCGTAGCCGCAAACTATCCAGAACGGTCGCTTAATACGTCGCACCTTATGCGCTATGCGCTGCCGGGCCACCGCTGCAGTGAATGCCTTATCCTGACTGAGCTGCAAAATTTTACCGATGGCAAACAGCCAACTGATCACCGTCATGTAAATACAGAAGGTTACCCACATCCGTTGCGCGCCGGTAAATTCGTAGGGAATTTCGCCGAAGCCAATCGTCGGGCCGGTAAAGCTAATGAAGTAGAAGGCGTGGAAGAAATCAAATTTCCACGGATTGCCATCTGAATCCTGGCCGGGCACTAGTACCAAGCCGCCAACCGATATGGCGTAGGCAAGCATTACCACCAGCAGCGGAAAACGCATTCGACGCAGCACCAAGAATATGATGCTGTCTATATCTGCGACGTTACCCCGGACGCGACGTTTCACCTTGGTATCCGGCGGTTAATGGCGCATCGTGGCGGTTTCAATGAGCAGCAAAATTACCGACGCGAAGTTAGCAATAAGCGCCCCGCCGGCAAGGCCAACAACACGAACGGTGGTTGCATCGGTGCCGATAATGCCCAACACATTAACGTTGTAAGCCCAAAGCATCGCGGCGGCGATTAAGTGTAAGTCGGCTACCAAGCTAGTGGCCAACAATGTCGCGCCAAGCTGGCTGCGGTCGCCGAGTTTCATCACCGTGGCAATAAGGCTAACGACGAGCGCCAGGAAAAGCTCGTAAGCGGGGTGGTATTGCGGGCTGCCGATTTCGCCCAGGAAGAAACTGAAATTGACCGTAAGTGCCAGAAGCACAAAAAATCCGAATATGACTTTTTCGACGTTCATGCAGCGGCTCCCGTTATTGCCGGTGGATGGTATGCATTAATCTAACTGTACGGATTTTAGCCTGCTTTGCACTATCGGGTATCGGCTAGCGAGAATAAGCTCCGCATAGAACATGGGCTTCGGCGTCGCAGTGACTGGTGGTTAGCCAAATTTATTCGGAATTCTCGGGGCCGTCCAGCTCATCCCGCTGGCGCAGGTAGACGGCAAACCGGGGGATTCCTGCATCGGTGTAACCCTGATAACGATAGGTAACGACCGAGCCGATAACGGGCGGGTTATGCCGTTCTTTATCGCTCAAGCCACTACCCACATAAAATACCGTATCGCCAGCTTGCAGCTGTAATGCACCGGTTAGCCCTTGGTATTTGCCATTGCCGGGCCGGTAACCAATGACGGTCGCTTCAGCGTCGTCGTAGTGTTTTAGTTTCAATAAATCGTGGCTGCGCCCTGATTGGTAAAACGCTGAGCCATGATGCAGCATCAGCCCTTCTCCGCCGTTGGTTATTACTTCTGCCATGCGTTTCATTAACGCTGATTCGTCAGCCAGTTTTTGCTGCGGAAGTATTGTGAGAAAAGCAGTTTCGGTCAGCGTGCGCATCGCAGCCACACGGGTGGCAAATTCATTGCCGTGGTTTGGCATATCAAAAACCATAAAGCGCAGCTGACGCCAGCCTTCATGCGGCTTTTTACGGGCGGTAATCGACGCAATGTGTTGGTATTCACCGCGGGCGCTCCAAAGCTCACCGTCGAGCGAGACATCAGGAAAACCGGCTGTGAACCATGCAGGCGCCGTAAATTTATGGCCGCCACGGGAAATCAGTGCGCTGCCGGTCCAGCGCGCCCGAACACCGTCTAGCTTTTCGCTAACAAAATAATTAGCAACAGCAATGTCCGGCTGATATTTCTGTGCCAGCATTACCGCAGGCGGCTCGGCATAAAGTGGCGATGTCACTGCGCTGATTATTGCCGCAGCGGCGAGCAATGCAGGGGTAATTCTCATCGGATGAGCATAACCGGCCCAAAGTAGAGCCGTTATAAGCCGTTCTGCTGACGCTACATTTGGAAAGATACTTACAACCCTAGTCCTGCGCCTAATTTCTCTGTTCTGCCGTTCTAAGGTGTTTGATGTTCTGATTTTCTTCTGGTGTGCTTTAGGAAAATTATAACAAGCAAAGCCTTCTTCAATGTTTTCATCAATCCACCTTGAAAACTCCGGAGCCTTATCCGCAAACTCATCAACAACACGTTTCTTTTCCTCTCGAGCCCTTTCGACGTTTGAACTATTAAATATTCCTCTAACAGCTTCTGCAATCTCTACCTTCATAGACTTTTTAGGAGCATATGCCTG
>CAJQNE010000346.1 GCA_905479545.1 uncultured Gammaproteobacteria bacterium
ACGCATCAGGCAGGTATTTTTGCTTTTGTTCTTCAGTACCGTGGTCACCAATCGGCGCCATCGACATAGTAGCGCCAATGACAAGGCTTAGCAGGGGAATGCCTTGGTTTGATAAACCTTCCAGGAACAAGTCCATTTCCAATAAGCCCAACCCTGCACCGCCGTAGGCTTCGGGTACCATAGTGCCAACGAAACCGTCGGCCGCCACTTGCTTATACATTTCTTCTGGGAAACGTCCTGCGTCGGCACATTCCATCCAGTATTTTCGATCGTAAGACTTAACCAAGCTTTGGCCATAGTCATAGATCATGTTTTGTTCTTCGCTGAGGGAAAAATCCATAAAAAGTTATCTCTTGGTTAGTCGCACTTTACGAATAAATAGTATGCTTTTAATAAGAACGCGGTAAGCCCTCACGTGCTCACCAATATAGTTGAGTACCATTTCGTTATTCAACGGTGCTGTTTTAAACAAACGCACCATTGGATAAATATCGAAAATACCGTATTCCTTGGTAAAGCCATTACCGCCAAAACACTGTAGAGAAGCATCGACTGCATGAATTGAAGCCTCTGCTGCTGCACACTTAGCCATATTAGCTTCAGCACCACAGTGCTCGTGCTTATCAAATAGCCAAGCTGCTTTGCGGGTCATTAACGAGGCCATTTCAATTTCGGTTTTAGCCTTCGCCAGTGGGTGTTGCAGAGCCTGGTAAGCACCAATGGGACCGTTAAACACCACTCGTTCATTGGCGTACTCTACGGCCTTGTCCATAGCAAAACGGCCAAGCCCTGCACCAATAGCACCCACCATAATGCGCTCAGGGTTGAGACATTCAAACAGAATTTCAAAACCTTTATCTACTTCACCCAGCACATCTTCGGGGCCAAGATCGACATCGTCAAAGAAGACCTGATACTGTACCTCAGGTAACGCCACACTGACCGGAATCGGCTGAGCCTCTATACCCTTGGCTTTGGTGTCAACAATAAATAAGGTAAAACCTTCTGTTTTTTTGTTCGCATCGGCAAGGCTAGTGGTACGCGTCACAACAAGCGCGTAATCAGATTCACCCCAATCGGTAATAAATGTTTTATTACCGTTGAGTTTAAAGCGGCCATCGGCGGTTTTGGTCGCGAAGGTTTTTGCTTGCATGGTGTTGGTTCCCGCATCCGCCTCAGTGATGGCAAAACAAAAGCGTGTTTTACCGGCGCAGGCATCAGGCAGATAGCGCTGTTTCTGCTCTTCGGTGCCGTGATCACCGATGGGCCCGAGAGACATAACGGAACCAATGACATAGGTTAAAAGAGGGATACCATTATTCGCCAGGCCCTCAGTAAACAGCTCCATTTCGAGCATACCCAGGCCGGCACCGCCGTAGGCCTCGGGAGCCATAGTGCCAACAAAGCCATCGGCCGCAGATTGCTGGTAAAGTTCTTTTGGGAAAGCGCGTCGCTCGGCACATTCCATCCAATATTTACGGTCATAGGTTTTCGCAAGGCTATTACCGTACTCATAAATCATTTTATGTTCGTCGGATAAATTAAAATCCATTGATCAACTCTCCAGTGTGTGTTTTACGATCAATAACTACGGGGCAAGCCGAGTACATATTCGGCGACGTAATTAAGTACCATCTCGTTATTTAGGGGGATTGTTTTCAGGAGGCGCGCCAGCGGATAAAGGTCAAAAATACCGTACTCCGCCGTGAAACCATTACCGCCAAAACATTGCAGTGAGGCATCGATAGCATGGCAGGCCGCTTCGGCAGCGGCAAACTTGGCCATATTGGATTCACCACCACAGGCTTCACCTTTATCAAATAACCAGGCCGCCTTTTTTGCCATTAAACTGGCCAGTTCAATTTCGGTTTTAGCTTTTGCCAAGGGATGTTGCAAAGCCTGGTAAGCACCAATGGGGCCATTAAATACCACGCGTTCATTGGCGTATTCAACCGCTCGACCCATGGCATACCGACCCAGACCAGCACAGATAAAGCCGACCAATATCCGCTCAGGGTTCAATGCGTCGAATAATACTCTAAAGCCTTTACCGACTTCACCTAAGACATGTTCCGGGCCAAGATCGACGTCATCAAAAAACACCTGATACTGAACTTCTGGAATTTTGATACTCACCGGGATCGGATGCATTTCGAGACCCTTGGCCTTGGTTGGCACAATAAACAACGTGAAGCCGTCAGTGCTGCGTTCAACCTCAGTGTGAGGTGTCGTGCGCGTGACCACCAACATGTAGTCGGACTCGGCCGCATCGGTAATAAAGTACTTTGCGCCATTAATTTTAAAGCGACCGTCATTCGTTGCTTTGGCGATCGTGTTAGTTTTGATGGTGTTTGTGCCAGCGTTCGGTTCGGTGATAGCAAAGCAAAAGCGAGTTTTACCGCTGCAGGCGTCAGGTAAATACTGCTGCTTTTGTTCTTCTGTACCAAAGCTAGCGATCAAACTTAAGCCCATCGTTGCGCCAATTACCAAGCTGAGCAGCGGAATGCCCTGCTCTGCGAGCCCTTCATTTAACAGGCCCATTTCCATCATGCC
>CAJQNE010000347.1 GCA_905479545.1 uncultured Gammaproteobacteria bacterium
AGTGCGCCCAGGCCCTCAGCGACTTTCGGATCGCGCTTCATTACCCATACCGGGCGGCGACGCCATTCCACTACCGTAGGAGATTCGCCAACTTTCAGCTCGCTAATGTCCACATCAACCGGGCCACCAGCTGCAGCGGCAGCCTCACTCGGGTTCCATGAGTCAACAAAGGGGTGCTTCACCATTGCTATACCACCAACACCACCCACTACGGCGGTGCCGGCGATTAGGGCGAGGCGCTTGCTTTTGTCGACGTCGCTTGTGTCAAAGCTGTCAGCCATGCAGTTTCTCCTGACAAGTTCTTGAGTTATGCCTGGTTAAACAGGCTTTCTAAATAATTCAGCGCCAAGGCGGCGAAACCCTGACGCTAGCGAATACTTTTTTTGGTGGCGACAGACGATACACCGGTCACAAAGCACAACCCGCTGCGCACTTGCGTCCAAATCATTCCTGTCGCTGATTTAGCCCCAAACCAGCCGTTTTTTCGTTGCTACTGAATTAATTTTGGCGTTAGTGACACGCCATAGCTGCTCCCAGAGGCGCGCGGAGTATAGCAGAACAACTCGTTATTCGGCTAGATGCCCCGACACATGCTGCACCGCAATATGAACCTGCGGTTTTCAGCGGCGATCCGGCGTGCAAAGCGCTATGATTACTGGCATGAATAGCCCACAACCTCCCCGGCCGGTTTGGCGTGACATAAGCTTATGGCTAGCCATTGGCATGCTGCTGGCCGCCTGCGCTTTGTGGTGGCAGGCGCGGCAGCAGAATAACACTGAAACCATAACCTACTCATATGCTTCAGCGGTGAAGCGGGTAACGGATGCAGTAGTAAGCCTCGACATCCGCCGTAGCGTACCGGATTTTTCCGGCCCGCTCGCTGGCCTGCTTTCAGGCGGCGGCCAACAAACTTTGCCGCAAAACCTACAGCGCGACCCTAACAACCCCGCCATGCTGATTGAAACCAGCGGTGGTTCCGGGGTGGTTGTGAGTGGCTTTGGCCATATTCTTACCAATCACCATGTCGTCGCTGACGCCAGCGAAGTTATTGTGCGGTTTAACGATGGCCGCAGCGCAGTAGCCGAACGCATAGGCAACGACCCGGAAACCGACCTGGCATTACTGAAAGTAGATTTGCCAAAACTAGCCCATGCCAGATTCGCCCCGCCGGGCCACATTCAAGTCGGCGACATAGTGTTGGCTATTGGCAACCCGTTTGGCGTCGGCCAGACGGTGACACAGGGAATTATCAGTGCCACGGGCCGCAGCGGCTTATCTTTGAGTACGTTTGAAAGCTTCCTGCAAACTGACGCGGCCATTAACCCCGGCAATTCCGGCGGCGCGCTGGCTAATGTGCGTGGCGAGCTAATCGGCATCAACACAGCGCTATTCAGCAAAAGCGGCGGCTCACAAGGCATTGGCTTTGCCATTCCCGCCGCACTCGCAGAAGCAGTAATGCAACAGCTCATTGAAAATGGCGAAGTGGTACGCGGCTGGCTGGGCATCGTCCCCCAACCACTTACCGACGAACTGGTCAGCGGCATAAACCTACCGACCGAGCAAGGCTTATTAGTCGCCAACGTTATCCCTGGCAGTCCGGCACAGCGTTCTGGCGTAAGGCGCGGCGACATTTTACTACGCATCGACGAGCGGGCAATGTCCACCGCCCGTGACGCACTGGAGTATGTTGCAGGGTTACGGCCCGGCGACCGGGTGGAACTGGGCATTGTTCGTCGTGGCGAACAACAGTCTATTGATGTGCAGATCACCCGTCGAACGGTCAACAGGCGTGTGGATCGTTAATAGCTCAACAGTGTGCGCTACCGAACTCGCAGTACAGTCGCTGCATTTTACCGCGCTCGATTAGCTGACAAGACTTATAACCTAGCGCCTAGCGGCTTTGGCAAATAATTCTCTTCGAAATCAGCGACAGTAATGTCGGCAAGTTTATCCAGCTGCAACTCGACAGTATCCGCCTCAACGGCAATTTTATTTAACACCGCTACCGCACGCTTTTTGTCCATACGGACATCACAGCCGTGTTTTAACGCCAGTTACTGCATTTCATCGATAGTCATTAGCTACTCCAGGCAATTCGAATACCGGATCAAGTGTATCGCAGAAATTCACGACACAATCGCTACTGGAGGCTTTCGTAACGCTGCGTTATGCCCTTGGGCATAACGGTCTTGCAAGCTTTTGAGAGCGATTTAGCTTTTAGCTCGTAGCAACTAAGAAGGAACGAACCGTCCATGGTGAGCAGTTCCTGCCGCGCGTCCGTGCGCGGCGTAAGTAACGCTGCGTTATGCCATTTAGGCATAACGTTCGTTACTTACCCATATCGGCCAGTAATATAATCTTCGGTGCGCTTCTGGCCGGGGTTGGTGAATATCTGACCGGTGTTGTCGTATTCGATCAAATCGCCCATATAAAAGAACGCGGTATAGCCAGCGACCCGTGCTGCCTGCTGCAGGTTATGAGTCACAATGGCGATGGTGTAGCTATCGCTGAGCTCCTGAATCAGATCCTCAATAGTGGCGGTAGAGATGGGGTCGAGCGCCGAAGCCGGCTCGTCCATCAGCAACACTTCAGGCTGAACGGCAATAGCACGGGCAATACAAAGGCGCTGCTGCTGACCACCGGAGAGACCAGTACCGCTAGCGTCCAAGCGGTCTGCCACCTCATCCCAAAGGCCGGCTTTCTTAATCGAGTCCTCAACCAAGTCGTCGCATTCTGAGCCTTTTTTAACCAGGCCATGCATTAACGGCGCGTACGAAATATTGTCGTAAATGCTTTTAGGAAACGGGTTAGGTTTCTGAAACACCATACCAACGTGAGTGCGCAGATTTACCACATCCAATTTCGGATCCAGCAAATCCGTTTCACCCATCATAATGCTGCCTTCGATACGAACGCCCTTGATTTGATCGTTCATACGATTGAGACAACGCAGGAACGTCGATTTGCCGCAACCAGACGGGCCAATTAGCGCCGTCACTTCGTTTTGCTTTAAATCCAGCGTAATACCTTTCAACGCATGTTTGTCGCCGTACCAAAGGTTCACATCGGTACAGGCGATTTTCACCGGCGACTCTTTGGCCGTCGGCGTTTTGCTCAAGTCTGTAGCAGCTAAGTTCATCGTCATAACCTTTCCAATAGTACCGGCGCCTACCAGCGACGCTCAAATTTCTTACGCAGCAATACGGCGCTGGCGTTCATCAATATCAGTACCGACATAAGAACAAGAATGCCGGCCGCGGTGCGCTCTACATAGGCGCGCTCGGGCATTCCGGCCCAAGTAAATATCTGCGCAGGCAGCACTGTCGCTGCTTGCAGGAAGCCTTCTGGCGCTTCGGGAATGTACGCCATCATGCCAATAATCAGCAGCGGCGCGGTTTCACCCATCGCCTGCGCAATACCAATAATGGTGCCGGTAAGAATACCGGGCATTGATAGCGGCAGAACATGGTCGCGCACCGTACGCCACTCAGTACAACCCATCCCGTAGGCCGCCTGGCGAATAGTGTCGGGTACAGCCCGGAGCGCGGCGCGGGTAGAAATAATGATCACCGGCAGCGTCATCAAACCTAAGGTTAAGCCGCCCGCCAGGGCCGAGGAGCGCGGCACCCCAAAGAAATTAATGAATATCGCCAAACCGAGCAGACCAAACAAAATCGATGGCACGGCCGCGAGGTTATTAATATTAATTTCAATCAACTGGGTAAGACGGTTATCCGGCGCAAACTCTTCCAGATAAATCGCAGTCATTACACCAATCGGGAAACTGAACAGCAGCGTTAACACCATTACCAGTATGGAGCCGACCATCGCCGACCACAGCCCGGACATCTCCGGAATTTTGGAGTCACCGTTGGTAAAGAAGCCAACGTTAAACTTCATTTTAATCTTGCCATCGGCTTTCAGAGCATCAATTCTGGCCGCCAGCGCCTTTTGCTCAACCGTATTATCGTCGCCAGTGAGGTCTTTATTACCTTTCAGGTATTGGTCGACTTCGTCATCAGCCAATGCCCAGGCAACCGCCTTGGTGCCGACAAGCTCTGGATTTTCTTTCTTTACCCGGCGTAGATCCCGCAACCAGCCACGACTGACAATGTCGTGCATGTCTTCGGCAATTGCCCTTTTGGTGAACCGCAGGTTTTTCTCAGCGTAATCGACATCCACCTGCACATGAGCCTGCTGAAAAGCGCTGTGGCCCTTGCTGATCATGTCGGTAAAAAAGAATGCCAGAAAGCTTATTGCCAACACCAACGAACCGACACAATAAAAGTGGAAACGCTTGGCCGCGCGATAGCGCTTTTTAAGTTTCCTCTGCACTCGCGCATCGAGTTCTGCGCGGCGCTCCGGGGTCATTTCGGCAGTCATATCCATTGCTCGGCTCCTACGCGTACTGCTGCTTGAAGCGGCGAACCATGCTCACCGACACGATATTCAGAATTAGCGTCACTACAAATAACACTAAACCGAGTGAGAACGCCGCGAGCGTCTCTGGCGTACCAAAGGCCTGGTCGCCAGTCAGCGCATCGACAATCCGCACCGTCACTGTGGTAACCGCTTCCAGCGGATTCCAGGTGAGGTTTGGCCGCAAACCTGCTGCCATCACTACGATCATGGTTTCGCCCAAGGCACGCGAAACACCCAGTAGCGTCGCGGAGATTATGCCCGGCAATGCGGCGGGAATAAGAATGTGGCGAATAGTCTCTGACTTGGTCATACCCAGCGCCAACGAACCATCACGCATGGATTCCGGCACAGAATTAATCACGTCATCAGAAAGCGATGAAATAAAGGGGATAATCATGATCCCCATTACCAAACCCGGCGCCAAAGCCGCTTGATAAGAGGCCTGCAGGCCTACTTTGTCAGCGACGGCAACGATGATCGGTGCGATCGTAATGGCCGCAAAAAAACCATAGACCACCGTCGGGATGCCCGCCAGAATTTCCAGCAGTGGCTTCGACACTGAACGTACCGACGGACTGGCGTATTCAGACATGTAAATCGCCGACAACAAGCCGATCGGCAAAGCTACCGTCATCGCAATACCAGTAATAAGGAAGGTGCCGGCAAACAATGGCAGCGAACCGAAACCCTTGGTAATCAGCTCCTCAGAGCCTTCCGGCGCGGCATCAGGGTTCCATTCGGTGCCCGTAACGAAGTGCATAAAATCGACCATGCCGAAGAAACGGATCGATTCAAAAATAATTGAAAGCAAAATGCCGAGTGTGGTGAGAATAGACACCATGGACGCAGTAATCAGTGCGGCAGTAATCACTCGCTCTACGCCGAGACGGGCACGCAGTTCAGGGTCAACCTGTCTGACAGCCCAGACCAAACCCACTACAGCAGCTGCCACAGCCGCGGCGATGATTAACTTGCCGGAGATAATTTCGGCACCGAACAATGTCGCTACCCAGCCGACAAACGCCGCCACAATGGCGGGAACAGCCGTCCATGTTGCTGCAAACTGGCCATATTGGCCAGGCTGCGAGTTCATAAATGTGCCGCCGGCTTTAATACCTTCAGCGCGGCGACGACCTATCACGTAGGCGGTGCCAGCGAGCAGCAGCAAGCAGGCTGCAAACAGCAGCAAAAGTTGCCCGGTTGTCAAAATATGGTCTCCACAGGTGCTTCGAAAGCCAAATGCTTTAAAGCAGTCGCCATGCTGGCTAGATTACACTTCGAATTATTCCTACGGGCATTGCACCATTCGAAGTTCAGCGGCCTCGGAGCCGCAGGAGCAATCCCTACAAGCCGTGCATTATGAACGTCGAATGTTACAGTTTTCCTGCAATCCGGAAATTTAAGCCCTCGCTGCGCCATCGGTAACCAAACAGCCAATAAGCAAAAGGCCAATTCCGCTTAAGTTTCGCAGCTATGCCCAGGGCAAGAGCTGGGGCCTATTTGGTTTTTTTACGACTAGACGCTCTGGCTGCTGGCTTTTTAGCAGCCTTTCTCGCGGGCTCTTCGTTTTCTTCTTTCTCTAGCTCAAACTCGCCGTCTTCTTCCGAGATATTGACTTTAAAGGTGGTTTTTTCATCACCCCGGTTTAAAGCACTGAGCGCTTTACCGAATAGCTTTTGCACGCGAGCAGGGGCGTGCATACCTTCCGGAACAAGGTTTTTAAACATCGAAATCGCTTCGCCTATGTCGACGCCAGCTTCAATTTTATCGCGCACATACTGAATCAGATCTTCCTGCAAGCCAGCTACATCTGGCAGGCCAAAGCTCTGGCGCAGTTCTCCGGGAGTAAGGTCAACTTCAAGACGAATTTTCATAAGCTTATATGGCAACAAGGCCGCGTTAGATTGTGTTTTGAGTATTACACATTCCGACACGGCCCTGCACCAAGATGACGCTGCAAAGCTACTGCGCTTGCAATCTCGGCGTTGAATGCCAGCGAAAAATGCTCACTTACTAAAGTAAGCTCCGCGTTTTCGCCGACCTTCGCCTTGACCTTGCTTCGCTCGCTACGCTTTTCAGCGACATCTCGCTACTAAAACAATAGTAACTAGGCAGTTAGTAGCTTTTCTACTTTGCGGTATTGATCTGCGGTGCGCTGGAGAATTTCCTGGGGCAGTTTAGGGCCAGGGTTGGTTTTATCCCAATCCAGCGTTTCGAGGTAATCGCGGACGATTTGCTTGTCGTAGCTCTCAGGACTGGTGCCAATCTGATATTTTTCAGCATCCCAGAACCGTGAAGAATCCGGCGTTAGCACTTCGTCTATTAAGTGCAGCGTGCCGTCAGCGTCGAGGCCAAATTCAAACTTGGTATCAGCAATAATAATGCCGCGCTCTCGCGCATACACAGCAGCTTGCTTATAGAGCATAAGGCTAACATCACGAACCTTCGTCGCCATCGCCTCGCCTACCAGCTCAACCGTGGCGGCAAAGTCGATATTCTCATCGTGCTCGCCAACATCGGCTTTGCTCGAAGGCGTATAGATTGGCTCCGGCAGCTGCTGCGCTTGCTGCAACCCCTCTGGCAGAGCAATGCCACACACGCCGCCGGTGCGCTGATAGTCTTTCCAGCCTGAACCAATAATGTAACCCCGAACAATTGCTTCCAGCTTCAGCGGCTTTAGTCGCTTAACGATAATCGCATGGTCTTTAACCTGCTCCAGCTCAGCAGCATCAGTAATAACCTTGCTCAGCTCCATGTCTACCGTTTGGTTGGGGATAGTATCGGCGTAACGCTGGTACCAGAACTCAGACAAGCTATTCAGCACGGTGCCCTTGCCAGGAATCGGATCAGGCAAAATCACATCAAACGCTGACAGACGATCGGTGGTGACAATCAGCATATGCGCGTCGTCAATCGCGTAAATGTCGCGCACTTTACCGCGATGGATACATTCCAGATTAGAGATGGTTGAGCTATGCAAAGCGGTTGCCACGGCACTGTCCCGATTGTCGAAAAACGCGCGATTTGACAGTGAAAACGCTGATTTGTCAATAGCTTAGTTCTAGACACCCCGAATTTTAGCCATAGCGACCTCCTTGAAATTCATCTGACGCAACCGCACAGTAGGCAGCTATCTCAAACAAACGCGACCACAGATGTTTATCGGCAAAATTCTTGGCTTCGGCATTGGCTACAAACTCGGCGGGCCACTCGGCGCTCTGCTACTGGCAATGGCCGGCCATTACCTTATCGACCGCCACCTCCCTCGCCTGTCGTTAAACCGCGACCCGGCGGCCGCGCAGGCAACCTTTTTCCGCGTTACCTTTGAGATTATGGGCGCAATGGCCAAAGCCGATGGTCGCGTTAGCCCGGAAGAAATAGCGGCTGCAGAAGCCGCTATGACGCGCATGGGTTTACAAGGCGACAAGCGCCGTGAAGCAATAGAGCGCTTTGGTCGTGGCAAAGAAGCCGATTTCGATGTGGAACTGGCACTCGGTGATTTACGCCGGGACTGCGGCCTGCAACCGAAATTATTGCGCATGTTTATTGAAATGCAGCTGCAAATTGCTGCCGCTGATGGCCAGCTTGCTGCGGGCGAAGAACAACTTATGCGCCGCATTGGCAGCATGCTGGGCGTACCGGCGCAGGAAATGGAACGGCTGCTAAACATGGTACGGGCACGCCGCCAGTTCCACGGTGGTGGCGCGGGTAGTAATGCCTCGCCTGAACAGTCACTGAGCGCGGCATACACCGTTCTGGGCGTGAGCAAAAACGATAGTGATGCTGATATTAAACGCGCCTACCGGAAACTAATGAGCGAGCACCACCCGGATAAACTAGCGGCTAAGGGCCTGCCTCCGGAGTTAATGAAAGTCGCTGAGGAGCGGGCTCAGGAAATCACCACAGCTTATGACGCGGTAAAGTCTGCCCGGAAAGCGGGTTAGATATTTGCGGAATTAAAGAGTGTCGCTAAACCAGAAACAACCCGTCGTTGCGAGCGTAGCGCGGCAATCTAGCCACCTAGAGCTGGGAGATTGCCACGCTACGCTATTTATCGGCACCTTCATTAGTCGCTCCAACTTTTATCTAGCCTTCTTCACTCGCCTTATGCCCGACAGGCGACCTACCCGCCATCTCGTCAGTTGCCACACTGCCTGAATTCGCTGCAGGCGGCTTCGCCTTCACGGTGTTGGTCAGTGCTGACGCCATTAGCCCAACCGGCACAGCCACTACCCCTAAACCGAGCATAAGCACAAAAAAGGTAAATATTTTCCCGCCGACGGTTATCGGGTAAACCTCGCCGTAGCCGACGGTGGTGAGTGTCGCGACCGCCCACCAGATGCTGTGAAAGATCGACGCAAATTTATCGGGCTGCGCCTCGTTTTCAAAGTAATAAATACCCACCGATGCCAGATAAATCAAAATCATGGTTAATACTATAAACATGATTAATTCTTCGCGAATCGACAACATTGCGACATGAAATCGGCGCATTGCCCTGCTGTAGCGGGCCAACTTCAGAATGCGAAATAAGCGGATGAGCCGCAGTGCCCGCACTGAACGCAAATCCAGCCCGGTCGATAGATAAAACGGCAGAATCGCCAACAAATCGACCATGCCAAAAAAGCTGAAGACGAACTTGGGTTTGCTGTCGGCGAAATACACTCGCAGCAAATATTCGGCAGTAAATATCAGCACCATTATCGTTTCGAGAATAGTCAGTGCCCGCCGGGTAGCATCACCGAGATTCGGCAGCGTTTCGATCGAAAAGCTAATTATCGACAGGATAATAAGCGCCTGGATTACCAGGTCGAAAATTTGACCCGCGCGCGTGTCGTTTTTCTCGACAATTTGCTTGAGGCTGGGCTTAGAACTAGGCATAACGAAACTTCAGTGAGCAACTACCGCAAAGAATAGCGCAGCGACAGGCGATACCGTACCTTCTGAGCTACCAATGCCAATAAGTGCGAGTAACAGACCTTGAATCAGCATGAAAAAATTAACTACGTCGAATTCCCCTCTAACGATGTAGCCGCCAGTAAAACCTTTTTCGCCGAAGCCTTTGGCTGGACGTTCGACGACTATGGCCCGGACTATGTGGCATTTCATGGGGCCGGGATTGACGGTGGTTTTTTTAACGCCGATAAAACATCCAGCACTGACAACGGCAGCGCGCTAATCGTATTCTTTAGCAATGAGCTGGAGGCTACACAAAGCAAGGTTGCGGCTGCAGGCGCCTTCATAGCAAAAGATATTTTCCCCTTCCCCGGCGGTCGCCGGTTTCACTTTACCGAGCCCGGCGGCAGCGAGTTCGCGGTCTGGTCGGATAAATAGTCCGCTTATGTACAACCCCGGGCATTTTAGTCAGCACGACCGCAACCCGGCCATTGAACTAATGCGGAGCCACCCGTTCGCTACGCTGGTAACGCAAACTGATCTAGGCCTTGCCGCAGACCATATACCACTTATTCCGCATGAAGACGAAAGCGGAACCTTAAGACTTAAGGGCCATGTCGCGCGAGCTAATCCGCTTTCGAGAGAGGCTGAAGGCCAATCTGTGCTGGCCATTTTTCATGGCCCCCAAGCGTATATTTCGCCCAGCGCATACCCTACTAAACAACAACATGGCAAAGTAGTGCCGACGTGGAACTACGTCGCTGTCCACGCCTCCGGTACGATCAATTTTATTGATGAAGGCCGTTGGAAACTGGAATTCTTGAACCAGCTGACTGATGCCAATGAGGCCGACCAGCCTAAGCCATGGACCGTCGCTGACGCTCCTACAGAATTCACTGACAAGCTGCTAAACGCAATCGTCGGTTTTGAAATTTTGATTGAGTCAGTACAGGGAAAGTGGAAGCTAAGCCAGAACCAACCGCCGGACAATATCGCCGGCGTTATTTCGACTCTAACCAGTAGCGACGACGAGCAGGCCCATGCCGTAGCGCAGCTAATGGAAAACTCAATATTGAAATAGTCGCTTATAACTCAGGCTGCTGCATTTCGCTTAGCTGCCGATAGGCCACAGACAATAACGCAACATTCAGAATTATTAACGGAGCTGCCGTTAGCACCTCAACCAGTGCGTACAAGCCACCAGGTAGCACCCATTGCAGCAACCCGAACGGCAGGCTTAAGACAATCGGCAACAGCGCCAGAATGATGGTTAGCTTCCAACCATTACCTTGGGAAATCGCCCAAACGACATTAATCTCCGTGTCTCGACCTATGGCACGATCGGGAAGTACCAAGCTCATGCGCGAGGTCACATAGGCAACGGGTAGAGTGACGAGGATAACAATTGCCGGAACGCCGAACTGCAGAAGTAATAGCGTGGGCAACATAAAAACAAATGCGGAAACCAAGCCAATCCCGATAAGCCACAGAAAATATAAAAATGACGCCTTGGCAAGACCATCATCCTTATCAACTAGCTCATCGGCGAGAATGTATCGATGAACGGCAACCGCAAGCAAAATATAGCCGACGAAACTTAGCACCGAGCCAAGGGCCTCGGTGCTGATAGACGCCACTGACAAGGCAGTCCCGATTACCAGTAATAATAGTGGTGGCCATATCTGCCGGATAAGCGCCGACGGGGCAGCCAACAGACTGCTTACTGCCGTCCGCAGCACCAACAAAATCACGGCCATAACTAACTATCCGGTTGGCAGCTCTAGCTCACGCCACAACTTAGAAATTGAGTCGCTTTGGTTTAGCGTATAAAAATGCAAACCCGGCACATCGTTTGCCAGTAGTTGCTCACACAACTCCAGCACCACATCATGACCAAACGCTTTGATACCGGGCACATCGTCGGCGAAGGCTTTTAACCGCTCGCGTATCCATTTCGGAATTTCAGCGCCACAGGCGTCGGAGAAACGCGCCAGCTGGGTGTAGTTGGTGATGGGCATAATGCCCGGCACAATAGGCGCATCACAGCCTTTTGCCCGCACCGCGTCAACAAAGCGGAAATAGGCATCGGCGTTAAAAAAGTACTGGGTAATACCGGCGTTGCCGCCCGCATCAATTTTCCGCACAAAATTTTCAACATCATCATCCGGCGATTTGGCTTGTGGGTGAAATTCCGGATACGCCGCCACTTCCAGCTCAAAATGCTCACCGGTTTCGGCCCGGATAAACTCCACTAGTTCACTGGCATAGTTAAAGTCACCACGATCACGACTGCCGGAAGGCATATCGCCACGCAAGGCGACCAAGCGCTTCACCTCTTCGGCTTTGTAGGTGTTCAGTAATTCAAGCACCGAAGCTTTAGAAGTGCCGATACAGCTAAGATGTGGTGCCGCCTCGCTTTTGCCCTCGGCCTGTATCTCACGCACGGTATCGAGCGTACCGTCCTGCGTGCTACCACCAGCGCCAAAAGTCACTGAGCAATACGACGGATTCAATTTATACAATTCCTGCCGCACGGCACGCAGCTTTTCAGCGCCTTTGTCTGTACGGGTAGGAAAAAATTCTAGTGAGAAGGTTTTATCGGTCATTTTTTGAACCACAGATTTCACGGATTACACTGATTTTTAACGGCTAAACCAGCCGCTAGCAGCAGAAAACCGCATATGGATAACATTCGGGGCCGCCGATAATACCGACAGCCCCGAATTTTAATCTGCGAAATCTGTGTAATCTGTGGTTTATACAAAAAACCGATTTCGCAATTAAGCCTACAAACTAGCTTTTTAGTAGCGGTAGTGCTCAGCTTTGTATGGGCCGTCCGGTGATACGCTGATGTAGTCAGCTTGCACCTGGGTCAGACGGGTCAGGTTGGCGCCAATGCGGCCGAGGTGCAGACGAGCTACTTTCTCGTCGAGGTGCTTCGGCAAGATGTAAACGTCGTTGCCGTACTTGTCGCCGCCGGTCCACAGCTCAATCTGAGCCAGGGTCTGGTTGGTGAAGCTAGCTGACATTACAAAACTAGGGTGACCAGTACCACAACCAAGGTTTACCAAACGACCCTTAGCCAGCAGGATAATCTTATTGCCACTTGGCAGTTCTACGTGATCAACCTGATCTTTAATGTTTTCCCATTTGCACTCTTTTTCCAACCAGGCAACGTCAATTTCGTTGTCGAAGTGGCCGATGTTGCAAACGATAGCCTGATCTTTCATGCGGCCGAGGGTTTCAGCGTTGATAACATTGAAGTTACCGGTCGCTGAAACAAAGATGTCAGCTTTATCAGCCATCTCTTCGATGGTGACTACTTTGTAGCCTTCCATTGACGCTTGCAGTGCACAGATCGGGTCAACTTCGGTCACCATTACGATAGCGCCGAGAGCACGCAAACTCTGCGCAGAACCTTTACCCACGTCGCCGTAGCCACAAACAACCGCTACTTTACCGGCGATCATTACATCGGTAGCGCGTTTGATGGCATCTACCAAAGACTCACGACAGCCGTAGAGGTTGTCGAACTTCGACTTGGTTACTGAATCGTTGACGTTGATTGCAGGGAAAGGCAGTTCGCCGTTCTTAGCCATGCCGTAAAGGCGCAGTACGCCGGTGGTGGTTTCTTCGGTAACGCCCTGGATGTTGCTCAGCGCTTCCGTGTACCAGCCGGGCTTGCTCTTCAGACGCTGCTTGATGGCCGCGAACAAGAACTCTTCTTCTTCCGAGCCGGGGTTGTCGAGTACTGAAGCGTCTTTCTCAGCTTTAGAACCCAGCACCAACAGCATGGTAGCGTCGCCACCATCGTCCAGAATCATGTTCGGGAAGCCGCCGTCAGACCATTCGAAAATACGGTGGGTGTATTCCCAGTACTCTTCGAGGGTTTCGCCTTTGGTTGCAAATACCGGTGTGCCGGTAGCAACGATGGCTGCCGCTGCGTGATCCTGAGTTGAGTAGATGTTGCAAGAAGCCCAGCGCACATCAGCGCCCAGCTCTTTCAGGGTTTCAATCAACACAGCCGTTTGAATGGTCATGTGCAAAGAACCGGCAATACGCGCGCCTTTCAGCGGCTTGCTCGGTCCAAATTCTTCGCGGGTCGCCATCAGGCCGGGCATTTCGGTTTCAGCAATATCCAGTTCTTTGCGGCCAAAGGCGACCACGGCTGGATCCATGCTGGCGACTACGTAGTCGTTGTTCTCAATTGTAGCTGCTACTGCACTCATAATATTTTCCTATGTTTCATCCGCAGATTTCGCAGATTACGCAGAGGTAAGCTTTCGTCGTAAGTGACTTGGCCGGCCCTCTTAGGGTCACACATTAAAAACGGCTTCTAACTTGGTTTTTAATCTGCGCCATCTGCGTAATCTGCGGATAGTCTTTCGTTAATAAATTAAATGCCAGCGTCAGCTTTCAACGCGGCGGCTTTATCGGTTTTTTCCCAGCTGAACTCAGGCTCTTCGCGACCGAAGTGGCCGTAAGCGGCGGTTTTCTTGTAGATCGGTTTAACTAGGTCCAGCATTTTTTGAATGCCGAACGGGCGCAGGTCAAAGTGCTGACGAACCAATTCGGTTAGCAGCGACTCAGCCACTTTGGCCGTGCCGAAAGTTTCGACCATAATTGAGGTCGGCTCAGCCACACCAATGGCGTAAGAAACCTGCACTTCGCAGCGATCTGCCAAGCCAGCAGCAACAATGTTCTTCGCCACATAGCGGGCAGCGTAAGCGGCAGAACGGTCAACTTTTGACGGGTCTTTGCCTGAGAACGCGCCGCCACCGTGACGAGCCATGCCGCCGTAGGTATCAACGATAATCTTCCGGCCGGTCAGGCCGCAATCGCCTACCGGGCCGCCGATAACGAACTTGCCGGTTGGATTGATGTGATAAAGCGTATCTTCGCCCAGCCATTCAGCAGGCAGTACCGGCTTAATGATTTCTTCCATAACCGCTTCTTGCA
>CAJQNE010000348.1 GCA_905479545.1 uncultured Gammaproteobacteria bacterium
TTCATCCAGGTTCTTAGGAGCAACCACCCCCTGCACGGCGTTGCGCTGCTCGTCGTGACGCGGCGGGTCCATGGCGATGAACATCTCGACATCCAGGCCCTTTGGTGGGGCACCGATAACGATCTGAGGCTCGGCGGAGAAGGTCTCGAAGTCCTTGTCCACGGTGATGATATCGTCGTGCCGGGTGACCGACCAGTACGGCCCGAAGGCGCTGTCCGCGCGGAAGTGAACCGGCGCCTCGTCACGCAATCGCTTGAAGTAGGGGCACCATTGACCTTGCCGCCACATGAACGGGTTGCTCATGTCGATATCGGTCAACGCCACCTCGTTGATGTCAGGGATCGCTTCTTCGACGAAGACCGGCTGTTTCTCACTGAATATGAGCCCTTTGCTCTTCTGGAACAGGTGCATTCCCTGAACCTGCCGCTGCATCGGGATGGTGGATTGGGCTTTGTTAAGAACCTGGTCGAGAAGGCTCATGACTGCAACCGCCTTGTGGTGAGTTCCTGCGATAACAATAGATAAACACCAATCTCTGTACCTGACAAGTCGATACTTCTTGATGCGATCTGAGAGCAGGGCAAGTGGCGCCTGTTGTTCATCCAACTCTTGGCCTGGTCGGCCGAAATGTCCGGGGGACTCATGGCTTTCTCCTCATGCAGCGGTTAAACGATAAGTACAGCTTGAACCGATTTCAGTCCACATGATGGTGATTTTCAGACAAGTTATGGTCATAATCAGTCATGTAGAATATTTTTGGCAGAATCGGAGGCTGAAATGGACGCGGATCTGAAGGTGCCGGCGCGATATTTTGCCCGTCTTGCTGAGGTCTCGGCTGAATGGGAAGCCAGTCTCGGGGCAGTACTGCACGGCATGGGCATGACGCCGCAATCACTGTCACAAGCCGACGCTATGATTCGCCTGTCGACGGCGGACCGGCTGATCAATGAGTTGTCGCAAACCCTGGGGCGAACCGATCTGGGGTTTGAACTGGGCAAACTGCTAAGCGCCAATTCCCACAGCTTTGTCGGTTTCGGCATGCTCAACTGCGCCACGCTGGATCAGGCGCTGCGTTTCGAAGCGCAATACTTTCGACTGGTGATGCCCAGTTTCAGTATGCGCTACCTGAGCCGTCCGGAATTTGGCGAAATGCAGTTCCGGCCGCGTGTGGCCATGAGCCACACCAGTCTGTCAGTCCATCTTGAAGCGATCGGTATGGCCGCCTTGCGCGAGGTGAGTGATCTCACAGGCGGGCGGCGTCCACCCTGTCGTCTGGATCTGTCCATCCCTGAGCCGCCACATCGGAGTCGCTATGAGAAGGATCTCAGGGACGTACGCGTTCGATTCGGCATCGGCGGAACGCCTAGCGTTGTGCTGCGGATCCAGGCGGATCTTAAGGCATTGCAGCTTGAGATGGCAGACAGCCACGCGCTGCAGGTGGCCGAGAATCGTTGCCGTTCTCTAGTGCAGAAAGCGGCTAACGGCGGACGCTTTGCCGACTGGGTGGCGATGACCTTGCGTGAAGTCGCCGACGGCTTGCCGTCACAACAAGAACTGGCCTCTCAACTCAATATGTCGACCCGAACGCTACACCGTTACCTTGAGCGTGAAGGTACCAGCTACCGGGCGCTTGCCAGTGATATCCAACACGCCGTCGCCTGCGAACGCCTGAGCAGTGGAATGAACGCTAACGAAGTGGCGTACTCGCTTGGCTTCGCCGACCCGTCCAACTTCAATCGTGCGTTCCGAACGCGAGCCGGCTACAGCCCCGGGCAATACCGTGTTCGATATAAGCAAAGCGCCACAGGCGGCCATGCCACAGAAAGCTGGCCGAGGTAAACCGGGCCTATGAATACGGGCTATTGCAAACGCCGGCGGGAAGTCATCCGTCTGGCAATTTTACTTTTGGAATAGCCCTGTCCACGCCGAAGTCGTGGGCCGAACGTGACGTTAAGTTCCAACGCTTGCTCAATTGTCGCCTAACAATTTGGTTTGGCTGCTGCTTGCAAGTAATTGTTATACTTGGTTACAGTTGTACCATAAATTGTACATGTACAGGTTTTGAATATGAACAGCATCAGCTACACATCAGCACGAAGTAATTTAGCGAAAACTATGGAGAAAGTGTGTGCCGACCATGCGCCTGTTGCAATTACACGCAAAGGCGAAGGAGCCGTTGTAATGATGTCCATGGATGACTACCAAGCATTAGAGGAAACTGCATATTTGCTCCGTAGCCCGGAAAATGCTCGTAGGCTGCTGAGCTCAATCGCTGAAATGGAAAAAGGCGGCGGAACTGAAAGGCAACTTGCAGAGTGAAGCTGCTATTTTCCGGGAACGCTTGGGAGGATTATCTGTATTGGCAACGAACTGATAAAAAAATGGTAAGGCGAATAAATGCATTGATTAAGGATACCGTCAGGAGCCCTTTTGAAGGAATTGGAAAGCCTGAACCGTTGAAACATGCTTTGTCAGGGTATTGGTCTCGGCGAATCAACGACGCTGACAGAATGGTTTACAAAGTAGAAGACGACTCACTGCACATAGTCCAGCTTCGGTATCACTATTGAGGGCAT
>CAJQNE010000349.1 GCA_905479545.1 uncultured Gammaproteobacteria bacterium
GCGAACAGCGAAGACTTTGCAACGCCGCCATCCTCAGTAACGTTCGCCGCCGGTGAGCAAATCAAAACCGTATCGGTACAGGTTACCCCTGATACGGTTTTGGAGATTTACGAGACGATAGGTTTAACGCTATTAAACCCGTCGACCAACCTCAGCATCGAGACTGCTAATGCGTACATCACCATTGCCAACGATGACGTCGATGCTAACGACCAAACGGCGGATGATTGCACCGGCGCTGCGTCTTATCAGGTGCAGTTGGACTCAGCGGTAGATGGCGAAAATATTTCTTTTCAGGTGCTGGAGCCGACGACCTGTACAGCGGATAGCAAGCACCCGCTATTACTGCATGGCCACGGCTATAGCGGCACCCGCTCGACGTCTGGCTTTGATGATTTGCGCGACGCAGGCTACGGCGTAATTAGCTTTGATCAACGCGGTCACGGCGATTCCGGCGGTACCGTGCGCACGCTCGACCCGGACTTCGCTGGCCAGGATTTACTGCGCGCGCTGGATTGGGCCGAGGCCAACTTGTCGTGGTTGGAGTACCGTGATGCGAGTAATGCCGTAGTTGATAAGTCTGCCAGTAATGCCAACCTGAACCTCGGTGCAATGGGTGGCAGCTACGGTGGTGGTTACCAGCACCTGATTCTGGCGATGGACGTAAAAAACCGTCTGGACGCAATGGTGCCGGAAATTACCTGGCACGACCTTACGTATAGCCTGAACCCCGGCGGTGTTGTTAAAGGCGGTTGGTCGGTTGTGCTTTCCGGTGCGGGTGAGGCGGGCACGCAAGCCAGTACCGATCCGTTTGTTCGGGCAACTTTGGCGGATGGCGCCGTGACCAATGAGTTTCCGGAAGTTGCCTTACCGTTTTTCCACTATCACTCACTAACGTACCACTGTGATAACGAACTGAACGTACAAGTCGGTGATGAAGGCAACAGCACAGGCTTCACCACTAGTCCGATTACCGGCAATGTTCAGCCAACCGCCGGTGGCAGCTATGAAATAGCGACGCCGCGCACTCAAGCGTTGCCGGCGGTAGACGTGCTGTACTACCAAGGCATGCGCGATACGCTGTTTAACATGAATGAAGCGCATGACAACTATCAATGCATGAAAGACCGTGGCGGTGACGTGCGCCTCTATAGCTACCAATCCGGCCACAACATCTTAATGCCGGGCCCGGGTGCTGTTTCTGAAGCGATTAGCTCACAGTCGGGCCTGCCAGACTCTGCCTGCGGCGATGTAGGCGTGGGGCCGGCAAGCGTGACTTGGTTTGAGGAAAAAATGCGGGGTATTACCGGCGTTGATGCCTTGCTAGACCCGACGAATAGTGGCCATAAGGTTTGTGTGTCGCTTAAGACTGATCGCGGTGTGTTGCTGCCGGAACTGCCGGTTGGCGGCACTGAGTTCGCCGTGGAGCTAAGCGGTCAGCCGGTGCCGGTCGCTAATGGCGTGGATGTAAACTTGTCGCTACTGACAGTCAGTGAGGCGGGGCAAGTGTTAGCGGGTATCGGCACATTAGATATCACGGTGAGCTTACCGCCGGGTGCCGATGCTTTGCCGGTAGACGCGGATGCGATTTTATTCGTCGGATTTGCCCGCCAAAGTGCTACCGATACGCAGGGTACGATTGCGTTGATCGACAATCAGGTGATGCCACTCCGTGGTCTGGGCCAGCACACCATCGATATGGTGGCGGTGGGCGAGGAGCTGGACGTAGGCGACCAGCTTTTTCTGGTGCTAACCCAGCAAAATACCCAGTACCCGACATTTTCACGAGACCCACTGACGGCTACGTTGCTGGTTAGCGGTACATTAAACGCGCCGTTAATATCTGCGGAAGATTATGTTGACGTAATTGACTGATGAAGGTGATTTCAAAACATGTTCGGTACGTGAGGCAGCCTTAGTTATTGAGTCAGGGCTAAACAGCTAAGTGCTGGGTGTTGGATTTAGCTGATTTTCTGTTCGCCCTGAGCTGGTCGAAGGGTTTGCTCAATTGCCTGAGCTTCGACGAGCTTAGCTTGAACGGTTATGGGGAGCTCAGAAGAGCTTTATAGGATGGCTCGGAATGAACTATTCCTTGTTAAATTCGACGTTCAGGTGAAAACAGAACTACTGTTGTGCCTCCTTCTTGTTTTGCCCAATGGTGCTAACGGGCTGCGATGATAGTAGTCGCGACTTCCTGCGATAACGAGACAGGTGGGGCTATCGTCGCCGCCGTTCGGGCTGTCGGGGTGGTCGCTAAGGAACCCTGAACAGCGTTGCGAGTCGCAGCTATGCTATTTTGCCTGTTTTCCAGCTGTCGTAATATTCTTTTGTCTCACCGTTGTTCTTCGCTCGTTAATCCATCGCTCGCTGTAAAAGCACCGCGCCGTCAGCGTGGTGTGGCGATGGTGATTGCGTTATTTACGGTGGCGATGGCAACGGTGATAGCCACTGCGATTTTGTCGCAAAGCTATTTGCAGATGCGCCGTACCAGTAATTTGTTCAACTCCGAGCAAGCCCTGCAGTACGCGATAAGTGGTGAGCGGTTTATGGCAGCCGCGTTGCAGTTGCATCGCGAAAACAAGGAAACCGACGATAAGCTTGACCTCTGGTATACCGCGCCGCTCATCGCACCGCTCGCTAATGGCGGCATCGCGGCTAACTTACTCGATCAGCAAGGCTGCTTTAACGTTAATAGCGTCGTGGATACTGCCGGGCAGCCGCGCGGCAAGCGGATTGAGCAATATCGGCGGCTGTTAACCGTATTGTCGTTACCGCTGGAGCTGGCGGATGTGCTGCGCGACTGGGTGGACGCCGATGATTTGCCCGAGGGCAATGGCGCAGAAGAAGATACCTACTTGTCTCGTACACCTGCGTACCGGGCAGCTAACGGCCCGATAGAAAGCCCTTCAGAACTGCAGTTGATGGCGGGTTATACGCCTGAAGTTCTTGAGATATTGATGCCGCATGTTTGCGCGCTACCGGTGCGACAGGCGAAGCTGAACATAAATTTTGTGACGGCCCCGGTGCTGCAGTCATTGAGTGATAAAATCGACAGCAGTATCGCCGAGGAATTGGTGTCGCAAGCCGAGGAAATACCGTTTGCTGAGGACGAGGCGTTTCTCAGCCATCAGCTGCTCGAAGGCATTGAGTTAGAGACTGATCAAATTGGTGTTATTACTGACTTTTATAAAGCCGAGGCCAAAGTTGACGTCGGCGAGCTGCAGCTGCGGTTCGTAAGTCTGTTTCAACGCGGCGCCGATGGTAAAGTACGTGTTGTTGCACGTGCTCGTGGCGCCTTGTGAGTGGCGCTGTTTCGAACAGCGTCGAATGGCAACCTAATTAAACAATCCCAATACTAGGGGAGCACCGCGTTTCGTGGCAAAAACCTATTTTTTACGTTGGCCGGCGAATGCCACCGACAGTTTTCAATGGCTACTCGCTAATGGCGATACGCCGGGGCCGGTAGAGCTGGGTACGCTCAGTGTTGCGGCTGGCCATATTGGCAGCAATCGCTGCTGCGTATTGCTGCCCGCTGACTGGGTGATGAGCACCCGTGCCAATGTGCCGGTGCGTGGCGCGCAAGCGCTACGGCAGGCTGTGCCCTACGCCTTGGAAGACCAGTTTGCGATAGATGTTGATCGACTGCAGTTCGCCTTTGGTGATCGTAGTGCGGCCGGTGTGGCAGTGCAAACGGTGGATAAGAGCCTCTTAACCGAGGTGATGGACGAGCTGCAGGCGGCGGGTATCAGGCCATTGCGGGTAGTTGCTGAAGCCAGCTTGTTGCCGCCGGATACGGTGTTGGTGGATGGCAATAGGGTGGTATTCAACGGCGAAGGGCAGTTGGGCGGCACTGATATTGATATGTTACCGCTGCTATTCAGTGACGGTAGCTGGCCTTCGCAGTTGGTTATTACGCCATCAAGCCAAACGGCAGTGGCCCGAATGAAGCCTGGCGCTGAGGCGATGCTGGTGGAAGAGTCGCTGCCATTTTTGGCGAGCCAAACTGCGGCGGCCAAAGCGATTAACTTGCTGCAAGGCGAGTTCGCGCCGGAAGCTGAGTTAGCGAAGTACGTAAAGCGCTGGCGGTTACCGTTGGCTATGGCTGCTGCGGTAGCGGTGGCACTGTTTGTCGGTAAGTTCATCGATTTACGTGATCTGCGCCAGCAGAACGACGCGCTATATGCCGAAGTCAAAAGTGTTTATGAGTCGGCATTACCCAATGCGCGGTTAACAGCCAACCCTAAGCCTATTATCGAGCGAGCGCTTCGTGGTGGCGGCGATGCGCCACTGACCGGCGGTGTTGCTCTGGAGCTGATTAATGCGATGGGTACGGCCTTGAAAGGACAAAAAAATACCGAAATAACCAGCATGGGCTATCGCAGCAATGGCTTGGATGTGCGCTTGCAAGTGCCTGACTTGCCGGCGTTGTCGCCGGTAGAGAAGGCGCTGCAGGCGGCAGGTCTGGAAACGACCATTCAGTCCACCAGCGTGCGGAATGACAAAACCGAAGTGCGGATGCGGGTCGCTGCGGCGGGTAGCGAGGTGGCCGGACGATGAAAAACTGGTGGATAGGCTTAGCGCCGCGCGAGCGATTAATCCTGATGGTTGGCGGAGGGTTCTTTTTGCTGTTTTTGTTCGTTACCCGGGTAATGCAGCCGTTGAATGAGAAGCTGGAATCGGCTCAGGTCGAATTGCAGGACCGGCAGGAATTACTTGCCTGGTTGCAGCCACGCGCCGAGGAGTTGCGGTCGCGCCGTGCCGATGGCGATGGACCGAAACAGACTACGATTGATGCCAGCGATTTATTGGTAGTAGCGGATCAGCAGGCCAAAGCGGCTGGCCTGTCGGATAGCATTAAGCGCACCAATCCCGAAGCCGGCAACGGCGTGCGTATCGTGTTGGAGCAGGCGCGCTTCGACGACGTGGTGCAGTGGTTGGCGCAGCTTTACCGACAATCCGGTGTGGAAGTAGAAAACCTGGCCATTACCAAAAAAGACCCCGAAGGCTATGTTGATGCCCGGGTAAGCCTGCGTGCAGGCGAGGGGATTAACTAATGGCCGATAGTGTAAGCAAACGCGGCCCGGTGAAAAAGGTAATCGGTTGGTTATTGGTGGCTGTGCTGTTTTTTGCGATTGCCATGGTATTAATGGCCCCGGCGCAAAAACTTTATGCCTTGGCTGCTCCGCAGCTGGCGCCTTTGCAGCTCGATGGCATTGCCGGTAACGCTTGGCGAGGTACGGCGGCACGTGGGCGTTACGAGCAAACCGCACTGGAAAAAATAGCCTGGAAATTTCAACCGACCAAGCTGCTGATGGCAAAGCTGGGCTATGGCATAGAAGGCAAAGTTGCCGGCGCGCGAATTGACGGTGATATCAGTACCCGGGGTAAAGCCCTGACGGTGAGTGACACTGTGGTGACCTGGACGCTGGAGCAGTTGCTTAAAGAGGTAAAAGCACCGCCACAAATTGGTACCCTGGCGGGTCAGTTGACGGTGCAAGCTGAAAAAATCGTGTTGGCCGAACAGCGGCTGGTAAGCCTGAGTGGCGAAGCGGTTGTTGCGAGCCTTAAGCATGCGGGATTAAAAAACGTCGACCTGGGTGATTTCAAGCTGGTTGCTAATACCACCGAGGATGGCTTGACCACGGTTACCGCTAACGATTTACGCGGTGTTCTGGAAATGGATATCACCTTTACTTTAGATGCAGAGCAGAAATTCACGGCGAAGGGACTGCTCAAGCCACGAGCTGATGCACCACGTGAAATGAATGGCTTGTTGCTGTTGTTTGGCCGCCGCCAGCCGGATGGCTCGTTTGTGGTTGACCGCAGCGGGCAAATTCCGGCCGCATAACGGAGAAAATACCGAGCCATGGAAGCGCTAAGCCCTTTTCAGCCCGCACGTGGTTTAACCAGCCCCGCGACTCAGTCGTTTCTGGCCAGCTTTCGCGGTCGTAACCTGCGCACGCGCGCAGTGGGTGGCCAGCGTCTTGAGGCTGCGACGGTAGATCGGATCATCGATTGTGGTGATGGTGTGCGGCTGCACGCGCTGGTTAGCGATCAGCCGCAAACGGCGCGCGGCCGGGCGATTTTGATTCACGGCTGGGAGGGCTGTGCTTACTCGGTCTATTTATTTTCGCTGGCTAACGTGCTGTTCAAGGCCGGTTTTGACGTAGTGCGTTTGCACTTGCGTGACCACGGCGGTTCGCAGCAATTAAACCCGGGTATTTTCCACTCGGGCTTGTTACCGGAAGTTGTAAACGCAGTCGCTTTGCTAAGCGCCGAAAAGCCTGAGTTGTCGCATTCGCTGGTGGGCTTTTCGCTGGGCGGCAATTTTGCGTTGCGGGTTGCGGCGGCCCAATCGGCCAATGTTGCGCCGTTGGCTAAGGTCATCGCGGTATGTCCGGTGATTGATCCGAAGGCGGCTTTAGAGCAGTTACTGCAGGCCCCGCCGTTCTATCAGCGTTACTTCCGGATGAAAATGATGCGGGCGTTTGCGCGAAAACAACAAAGTTTCCCGTCGCTGTATAACTTCGAATGGCTTAGCGATGGCGATGAGTTCACTACGGTGCTGCAGTATTTTGCGGAGAATATGACGCCGTATGGCTCGCTGGAGGGCTATTTTGATAGCTATGCTGTTAGTGAGGCCGACCTGCATGCTTCGCCGTCCCCGGTGGAGCTGATTGCTGCTACTGATGACCCGGTAGTGCCGACGGCGCGTTCAATTGCCAGTTGGAAAAATAGCGAAAAATTAAGGTTGGAGTTGGCTGAAACCGGCGGCCACTGTGGGTTTATCAGTGATTGGTGGGGGCGGAGTTGGATAGATCAGCGCATTTTGACCTCACTGCAAGGTAGTTGAGCACTGAGCAAGCCATATCGTTTTATATGGCAGCAGGATTCAATTGCATTACTCGC
>CAJQNE010000350.1 GCA_905479545.1 uncultured Gammaproteobacteria bacterium
CCATAACAATAGGGCTTTACTCCAGTGCTGCAGCCAATTGACGACTGCCGGTGCAGCATCGCGAAACCACTGTTCTGCTAGTTTCACCGGGTCAGCTCGTCCATCTACAATGCGAAGTAAGCCTTCCCGCCAGACATTTGCCTGCTCAGGGTAACCGCTTTCGAGTAGCTCAGCAGCCGCCATAGGCGCGCCGCCAGCAATTTCTAACACGAGCGCTAAATCGGCCTTGGATGCAGCGACACCCCGGCTGCTCAGCCACTCTGCTGCCTCGGCGGTTTGGGGAGCGTGGAACGTCAGATTTTGGCAACGGCTACGGATGGTCGCTGGCAATTGATTCGGTGCTGAACACACCAACAGCAGCAGTGTTTTATCCGTCGGTTCTTCGAGGGTTTTTAATAGGCTGTTGGCCGCTGCGAAATTGAGCCGCTCAGCCTCGTCAATAATGAGCAGCTTATAGCCGCCGGAATGTGATGACAGTTGCAGCCTCGAACTTGCCGTACGGACCTGGTCGATACTGATTTGCTGCTTACCTTCAGGCTTCTCAACAACTAGTAAATCGGCATGTGAGCCAGCTATACGTTGGCGGCAGCCATTACAGTCCCCGCAGGGATCAATCGGCCTGCCGTAAGCCCGTTCGCAGAAAAGTTGCGCGGCGAGTCGATCAGCAAATTCGCGCTTACCGACGCCTGCAGGGCCGACCAGTAGTAGTGCGTGAGGCATTTGGCCGGCCTCTAAGTAACGCTGCCACTGATCCAGCGGGGCCTGGTGCCAAGACAAAACTGTCATTAGGTATGGGCCTTTATGAATTGTTGTGTTACTTGACGAACTTGCTGCTGCACATTCGACAGCGGCTGGCTGGCATCGACAATTTTTATCCGCTGCGGCGACTGCTGTGCCCGGGCTAAATAGCCTTCGCGGACACGGTGGAAAAACTCACGTTGCTCTTGCTCGATGCGATCGTGTTCGCGGTTATCAATTCGCTCAGCACCAACTTCCGGCGAGGCGTCGAGTAGTAGCGTGAGGTTTGGTTCCACGTCAGCAACAACCAGCTGCTCCAGGGTTTCTATCGCAGCAGTTCCCAGCTCGCGGCCACAACCCTGGTAGGCGTAACTGGCATCCACAAAGCGGTCGCAGACTACCCATTTCCCTGCTTCCAGCGCCGGGCGAATTTTGTTCTCGATATGGATGCTGCGAGCAGCAAACATCAGCAGAACTTCGGCCATGCCGGGCATGGTTTCGTTAGCGGGAGCCAGTGTCAGCTCACGCACCGCTTCGGCCAACGGCGTGCCGCCTGGTTCGCGGCTTTGAATATAGTCGATGCCAGCTTCGTCGAGACATTTGCAGACCTCGGCTAAGTTGGTCGACTTACCAACACCCTCACCGCCTTCCAGCGTTATAAATTGTCCTTTAAGCTCGCCGCGCGGCATTTAGTCGAACCTACATGTACGGTTTTTGCCGCGCTGATAAACGTCAACATTACATTCGTGCTGCTTTAGCGTGGCCGAAAAAACATGAGTGCCGTCATTGCGTGAGACAAAATAGAGCGAGCGGCCGTCAGTTGGGTGCAACGCTGCATCAATCGCGGCTTTACCTGGCATGGCAATGGGTGTCGGCGGCATAGCCGCGATCGTGTAAGTGTTATAGGCGGTCGGGCGACGTAGATCGGCACGACGGATATTGCCGTCGTAGGCCGTACCCATACCGTAGATCACCGTTGGGTCAGTTTGCAGCTTCATGCCTTTACGGAGTCGCCGAACAAACACGCCTGCAATTTCAGGACGCTCAAAAGCCTGACCGGTTTCCTTTTCAACGATTGAGGCCATTATCAGCGCCTCATAGGGGCTGGCGTATGGCAAGCCGGCATCTCGGGTTTGCCAGGCGGCAGCCAGCGCTTTCTCCATATCGGCATAAGCTCGCTTCAGTAAATCGACGTCGCTAAAGCCGCGTGGGAATAAAAAAGTTTCCGGTAAAAAACGCCCTTCAGGATGCTGGCCGGGCTGACCAATTGCTGCCATTACCTCGGCATCTGTCATCGAAGCGGTTAAGGTCTGGGTTAAGGTGGGGTGTGCCGCCAGCTGCGCCCTTAGCTCACGGAAGTTATTGCCTTCAACAATGGTCAAACCGTGCTGAATAGTTTTGCCGCCGATAAGCTGCTGAACCAGCTCGGGTATCGTGGTGCCCTGAGCGATTGGGTACTCCCCGGCCCTGATTTTTGGCGCCTTACCGGTAATGCGCGCATACAAGCTAAGGGTTTCTTTGTTATCCAGCCAGCCGCGCTTTTTAAGATCCGCTGCGAGGCCGTTTACTGAGGTGCCACTCTTCACCAATAGCGTCGCGTTTGGCTCGACGTTCAGCGGCTTGTTTAGTGCGCGGTCAACAAAAATCAGGCCGCTAATCAATACGACGGCAGCGAGGCAGTAGAGTGCGCTGAGCGCTAGGAGTCTGAGGAATCGCAATGTCGGTTTAATCCATCTTCTTTATCAAATTGTTGCTGCAGTTCAGGCAGCCAGCGCGGCGGACTAAACACTTTAATAACGTCTTTTTGGCCAGCGTTTATTTGCAAGCGGGTAATCGGCCAACAGCCTGCGACTGCATTGGTGCAAATTATCGACTCGGCTTCCAGCGCTTCGTTCCAGGGCAGTTCACGTATTTCTATCGTGAATTCAAACTCACCGGTACTGGCATCGAGCGCTTGAAAAAGCCGCTGCTGCATAATACCGGCAACCCCTTGTTGGTTCAGCGTTGGTACTACGATTCGTTTACCAAACACGGCCAGAACATTGCTGCTGACCGCTTCGATAAGATTACCCGAAGCATCACACAGTAAACCTTCGCGAATATTACTGTCAGTCCACTCTTGCCGCGCTAATACTTGCTCCATGCGATTCAGGTGCTTGATGCCTGCCAGTGCTGGTTGTGCGCCGAGCTGCAGTGCGCATTGCCGCGCAGCAATTCCTTGCCATGGTCTATCAGGCCAGTCGGGCTTTTTAGTCCAAAGCATTATTCGCGTCGGTCGCACATCGCCAGGTGTTGCGTAACCTCGCCCGCCACTGCCACGAGTGACAATGATTTTGATGACGCCTGCACCATTTTCAGCCAACAGCCTGAGCGCTTGGCTTTTTAGGCCATCGGTATCCGGTTGGGGTAAATTGAGTCGCGTGCAACCTAATGAGAGCCGCGCCATATGCTGCGGCCATTGCGGTAGGTGGTCTGGCCGGGCTAACAAGGTTTCAAACAGACCGTCACCATAGGCCAGGCCCCGGTCACGACTATCTACGCTGGCAGCCGCCGCACCATTTACCAGGCAAGTGACCGGAGTGTTCGTCATTCTGCCTCCAGTGCCAACCGCAGGCCACGGGCTTTTGCGCGAGTCTCGTCGAGTTCTTTGTCCGGGTCCGAGTCAGCAACAATGCCGGCACCCGCTTGCCATCGTAGTTGATTACCGTGCAGTACGAAGCTGCGGATTAAAATATTTAAATCCATATCGCCATTGCGGTTCATATAGCCAAGTGAACCGGTATAAGCGCCGCGTCCCTCACCTTCCAGTTCGGCAATAATCTGCATGCAACGCACTTTCGGACAGCCGGTGATCGTGCCGCCGGGATACACCGCCCGCACCACATCTATCGGCGAGACATTATCGCGGCGCAGGCCTGAGACATTGGAAACAATATGGTGGACATGCGCATAGGTCTCGACGGCCATCAACTCATCAACCTTGACGGTACCGATTTTACTGACCCGGCCCAAGTCATTACGCTCCAGATCTATCAGCATAATGTGTTCAGCACGTTCTTTGGGGTGCTCAATCAGGCGTTTCATTAGGTCCGCGTCTTCAGCTTCGTCACTGCCTCTGCGGCGTGTGCCTGCAATGGGGCGGGTATCGATGCGATTACCTTGTTGGCTGACCAAGCGTTCCGGTGAGGAGCTGATGATGCTGGCATTACCGACATTCGCAATTGCAGCAAATGGCGCGGGGTTGGTGGTGCGTAGGCGCTCAAACAGCGACACGGGATCACCGCTTACCAGTTCTGCGTGCCAGGCGCGTGACAGGTTAGCCTGGAAAATATCGCCGTCGATAATGTATTGCTTGGCGCGTTTTACCGCTGAGGTGAATTTTTCACCAGCGGGTTCGCGGGTATTTTCTACTGATATCTTCTGTGTTTTTAGCGCTGGCACGGCGGCAAGATCCGTTAGTATTTGCTCGCACTCGTTCTCATGGCCCGGCTCTCCGACAACCCAGCATTCAGCGGTCTTTTGGTCGTAAAGCACAGCGCAAGGTACGCGTATGGCGAGCGCTAACGGCGTGCCATCGGTGGAAGCCGGTGCATTTAAGACAGGTTCAACGGCTGCAGCCATTTCGTAGGCAAGGTAGACAAACCAACCGCCGCGGAATGGCAGAGTGGTATCTGTTTCCTCGATTGATTCGTTCAGTCGCCAGGCTTGAAGCTCATCGAAGAAATTCGCGCCCTCGGTGGCTGGATTACTATCAGCGCTTAGCTCGAGCTTATGTCCGGAAAAGGCAAACAGAATATCCCAGCGCCCCTGTTGGAACTCAGCGTCGCAGCTACTGCTTTCCAACAGCGCGGGATAGCGCTTCGGGTTAGATTGATGCAGCGCCAACAAATCAGTAGCGCTTTCAACCGAGTATTTGAGAAAGGTTGCGGCTGCCACCAATTATTAGTCAGGGCGACCGAAAATCAGTGTGCCATTCGTGCCACCAAAACCGAAGGAGTTCGACATCACCACTTCGAGTGGCTTATGCCGTGCTACGTTTGGAACAAAGTCCAGGTCACAGCCTTCACTCGGCTGGTCCAGATTTATGGTTGGCGGCACGATGCTATCGCGCATTGCCTGCACGCTAAATACCGCTTCCATGGCACCGGCCGCGCCGAGCATGTGGCCGGTCATGGACTTGGTGCCACTCACCAGCAGATCATGAGCGTGGTCGCCAAACGTGCATTTAATGGCCGCTACTTCAGCTACGTCACCCAGTGGTGTACTAGTCGCGTGGGCGTTCAGGTAGTTAACTTCGTTAGCCTGGATTCCTGCGTCGTTCAGGGCTGCTTGCATGCAGCGCGACGCGCCCTCGCCGCTTTCTATCGGTGCGGTAATATGATGCGCATCGCCGCTCATTCCAAAGCCTAATACTTCGGCGTAAATCGTCGCTCCGCGGGCTTCAGCGTGTTCCAGGCTCTCAAGAATCATCACCGCGCCACCATCGGCCATAACAAACCCGTCGCGGCCTATATCCCAGGGGCGGCTTGAGGAAGCCGGGTCGTCATTGCGTTTTGACAGAGCTTTAGCACGACCGAAACCCGCCATAGGCGATGGCGCAATACTCTTCTCAGCGCCGCCTGCATACATCACATCCGCGTCACCGTAGGCAATAAGTCGAGCCGCCATACCGATGCTATGTGTGCCGGTGGTACAGGCAGTAACCACAGCCAAATTCGGGCCACGCGCGCCGGTCATAATCGACAGCTGGCCAGAAATCATATTAATAATTGAGCCGGGAATGAAAAACGGCGAAACCTTACGGTGGCCGCCCTTGAACGAAGCGTTCAGATTTTCTTCAATCGACTGAATACCGCCTATACCAGAACCAATAAAGGTGCCGACACGGTCGTTATTCAAACCAGCGAATTTGTCCAGGCCAGCGTGCTCACGCGCCTGTAAGGCGGCGGCAATACCAAAGTGGATAAAAGGATCAAAAATCCGGGCCTTTTTAGGCTCCATGTAGTCGCTGACATCAAAATCGCGAACTTCACCGGCAAACCGCACCGGGTACTCACTAGCATCGAAGCTCGTGATGGGAACTATGCCGCTTTGGCCTTCGCAAGCCGCTTTCCAGCTATTTTCCGCAGTATTTCCGAGCGGCGATACCGCACCAAAACCGGTAACGACAACGCGCTTACGGCCTGCGTTTGAGGGTAATGTGTCGGTCACTTATGTCCGCCTTGACTTGTCCGCCTTAACTGGCGTGGCTGCCGAAACGATGCGGCCCGGCATTTTTCATCAACCCGAAGAACCCTATTCTGAAGTAGGTTCTTCGGGTTGGCTTAACGCTCTTTACTGGTGAGCGTTGATGTAATCAGTTGCCTGTTGCACCGTCGTAATTTTTTCGGCTTCTTCGTCCGGAATTTCACAATCAAACTCTTCTTCCAGTGCCATCACCAACTCAACAGTATCCAGTGAATCAGCACCAAGATCGTCCACAAAAGAAGCAGTAGAAGTCACTT
>CAJQNE010000351.1 GCA_905479545.1 uncultured Gammaproteobacteria bacterium
CACCCGCCTCTACCGCGCTGCACAGTGGGATAACGCGATTCGTAATTACCGCCTGGCACTGGAAGCAACGCCGGGCGACAAACTTGCCGAGCTGTACATCGACCGCTGTGAGACATTGCGGGATAACCCACCGACCGACTGGAATGGGGTCTGGGTTATGGACAGTAAATAGCTGGGAGCGATAGCTTAGAAAACCGCAATAGTACGTTTGCAGCAGATGCCACAACCTTCGTTCAATCAGGGACAATGGCTTTATCAAAACATCCCCACCAGCAAATACTGTCGGGTCTACTGTTTAGCGGCCACGGGCTTAACGAATGCGATTATCCAAACATTCCGCATTCAGTGAAAATTTTTCCTGACTCAGGATTTTGTCAGAACGAAACACGGTCCTGACACCATCCATACTAACCGCCGTGAAATACTGTTTCTCTGGCACCACCCAAGTCGAACTTATTGACGCTGCGCAGCAGTTGATAGCCGCCGAGGGTATTAAATTTCTGCACATCAGCCACCGTAATCGGCTTGGACATATCCGCCAGACCATCCGGAATATTTTCTTCGATAGCTTCCCAGCCCATCGCCCAATCAGCGAACTCGCGCTCGGCCACATCCTGTTCGCCAACCCGGGTAACCGCATGGTGTCGTGGATCTTGCTCAATCGACTCAAATACTTTAAGCACAGAATCGATGTCGCCCTCTAGCATCTGCACAAACGTATCGCTTGAATAAATCAACATCCCAGTAATCTTGTTCTTTAGGTTATTCCGCCGAGCTTGCACCACCAACTCTTCAAGGTCGCTATCACTAAAGGGTTGCGCCGCGGCGCTGCGGTATAAAAGTTGGTGTACAGGCTGGATGGCCATAATCGAGAATTCCTGACAGCTGGGACAAGATTAAACTTAATCGCTTTACAGCAATATTAATGCCATTTATGGCCGAGTTCAAAATTGAGGCCATTGACGTAAAAGCCCGGGATGCAGCGCACTGGATAATCGTATCTGCATTAAAAGCAAACCACACAATTTCATTGTCGTTCGTCATCCCTATTGAACAACCGGAGCCGTCTTGCCCATCGCCGCTAGCTGACGCGACAGCCGGAATGCATACGTTTCGACCACCCGCCAATCCCAGTCGGCTACGGCCCCTTGTTCAGGATATCGCTGCTCGCGTGACAAAGCCCGTGCCTCGGAACTCACCGTAACCCGGCACTGCAGGGTTTTCGGTGGCGTCACATACAGCTGTAAGCGAATAATTCCCCAGCCGCTCAAGGAATAACGAAAGCTCTCGCCATCACGTGGTGGGTTCAGTGCTACTTGCCGCTCCAGAAAGCTGCCTTTCATCGACGGATACCATAGCCCGAACGAATAATTACGGCGGCCCTCCTTTATGCACTGAGCGGCCTTGGCTTTCACCTCCGCAGGCGTACTGAACCGCTCAAGTGGCTGGCCGAGATCAGATTCAGACGAGGCAACTACCGGCGTCTCCGCTTGAAAAGCGCTTTCAACTAAGGCGTTAAAATCGGCGGTAGTAATGAGGGTAGCGAGAGGCATGGACTATCCGGTGAGAAAAAGAGCAGAACCGCTAATTATGCCACCACTACTCGCCCGACTAGCGAACACGCTGCAGCAGTTCAACACAGATTCAGGCTAAACTTGAGCCATGAAACGCCTAACCCTTATGCGGCATGCCAAGTCGGACTGGAACAACCCGAACCTTAGCGACTTCGACCGACCACTAAACCGGCGCGGCTTCTGCGACGCCCCGGAAATGGGCCGCCGCTACGCCGCCCGAATCGGCTCGCCTGATTGCATCCACACCAGCACCGCAGTTCGTGCCCGCCAGACAGCAGGTTTATTCGCCGAACAGGCCGCTTACGACGCCGATGAAATTGTTGCCCACGATGAGCTATACCTCGCCTCTCCGGCGACCTTGCTCGACATCGTTAATCAACTCGAAGACCGCGACGGCCACGTCGTTGTTATCGCCCATAACCCCGGCATAACTGAATTCGCGACAGAGCTAACCGGCGGCCGGCTGGATAACCTTCCTACCGCGGGCATCTGGTCAATGCTGTTCGACCAACCCGGCTGGGAAAACATCAGCCCCGGCACGGGCGTTCTGGACTGGTTTGATTTCCCAAAGAACGTTTCTTCTGCGTAATCGTTCTGGGTAAATTTACTGAATAGCGTAATTCAAGCCGATATAGAGAAATAGCCGGCTACAGGTTGAAATACACTTTTATTCCCTCCAACGTACTGGCCACGGCTACCGATGCCAGAATAAGCCCCATTACCCGACTAATAACGCTAGCGCCGCCATCGCCGATCAGGCGATTAATAAAATTCGAGCCAAGCATCAGAATATAAGCGATCACTATCACCGCCAGCATTACAGCAGCGGTTTGCACCTGCTCCAAAATGCCGAACTCAGAGTTCTTGGTGAGCAGCACCGCGGCTAACATCGCACCGGGCCCGGCAATAGACGGCACCGCCAGTGGAAAAATAGCCGTATCGCTGCACTTGTCCGCCAACCGTATTTCTTCGTCGGGCTTGCCTTCGCCGAAAATCATCGACAGTGCGAACAGGAACAGCACAATGCCACCAGCAATCTCAAAAGCGGGAAGCGGCACTGACATAGCATTTAAAATTACCTCACCGGCAACGACAAAAAATAGCAGTATTCCAGCAGCGACCAATGAAGCTATTAGTGCGATTTTGCGTTTGCTTTTTGCGTCAAACTGGCGGGTCACGGCAAGGAACACCGGCACGGTCCCAACGGGGTCAATAACAGCGAAGAACAAGATAAAGGTAGCGAGTAAATCGATCATATAACTAGGCAACTTCAGATTAAGAGGCGCGGTGTCAGATAACGAGAAAATAGCGTAACGGCACTGACCAGCCGCCCGTTATCGGCCAAATTGCCGCTGATCCGGCTGCGTATCAGCCAGCACCGTTGTTTTATAAGCTTAAATATAAGGCCAAACTTCGCAGTTCCAATACACCACCCGTTGCAGCAGGCATGTGTTTGCGCCGCTGCCTAGCGACAGCCACCTGGCAGACTGCGGGCTAGCGGTTGGCTTTCTAGAAACTGCCGAAGAGGCCCCAACGTTTCGACCGCAGCATGACGTACATATTTCCGATTTTGTCCTGAATGTGGCGCACATCACTGCCGAAACAATCAGAACAACCAAAAACCTCCTATAATATCAACCACTTAACAGCATTGGCCTTGAATTTGCTTTTACCCAAGTAGGTTGGGCAGGCGCGGGCTGTTATTGATCAGCGATGCCGCAGCCAGCCAGCTGAATGCGAACTTTCTTATAGGTATAGGAGAATGATGATAATGAATATTTTTAGTTTGAAAAATGGCCGCGCTGAAAACAATGAACGTAGTCGTTTTTTATCGCCACTGCTTACAACCGCAGTACTCAGCGCCATGGCGGTGTCTACACCACTGATGGCTCAGACCGGAGGCTCTGCAGGTGTTTCTACTACTGCCGAGGTTTCCAGCAGCAGAGACGCTAGCTTCTCTGGCAGTATTTCCGGAGTTGAAAGCTCGATGGTGAATGGCCAGCAGGTAACTATCGTTACACTGATGGGTAGTGATAACAGCCGCATCAAAGCCAACCTGGGCCAGCTCAGCAAACAGCAACGTCAGCAGTTGGTGTTGGACAACCAACTGGATGTTAAAGGCACTTTAGGTAGCGATGGCAACTTAGTTGCGAGACAAGCCACTATGGCAGGCAAGTCGTTCCTGAATCGTAGCCAGGCCGATATGTCTGCCAGTATGCAAAAGAGCCAAAACCTTACTGAAACCGGTTTGGGCGAATTCGCTGGATTTGGTGGCAGCGTAAACGAAGCCCTCCAGAACAAAGCAGATGACAGCATGGCCAAAGCCGACGACATGGCGGAAGGCATGGCAAAAGACGCAAAAATGGCAACTCAGGCGCGTGCTCAAACTCAAGCTGAAGCCAACGCAGAACTAGGCATCGGCAGTAGCAATAGTGCCGAGGGTGGAACCGTTGCGGGCAGCGCTGTAGGTGCCGCCGTCGGTGCTAATCGCACAGCCAAAGCACAAATTGGCAAAACGTCTGAAGCGGCGATGGCCGAAGCGAATGCCGGCAAGAAAAACTTTACTGGCATTGTGTCGGACGTAAAAACCAAGGGCGACAAGGCAATGGTTGCGGTGACCAGCGGCACCAACAAGACGGTTGAAACTGAAATTAGCGGCATGCAAGCTCAGAAGCCGGGCTTAATTCAGACAGGCGACCGAGCCAGCGTAACCGGCGACATCCGGGCTGACGGTAAAGTCGCGGCTGAACGAGTAATTGTTAGCGGTGGGGCCGTCGTTGCCGAGAAAACCCCCGCCAAGTTAAAAGAGGCTGGCGCAGGCGCGGCTCGCGTTGTCGACCAACGAGGCGGGGCCATGTCTGGCGCCGGCTCAGCGGCAGCAGATGCCAGCAACAAAACAGCTTCCGCTACTGTGACTTCAGTACTCAACACCGGCGTTTCGGTGGGCGGCGGATTACTGGGTGGCGTTGCTACGGCATCTAAGTCTGGCGTTGACGAAGCAACAGCTCAAGGCATGGCAGCAAAAGATGGCTCGGCTAACTTCGTCGAAAAGCTGACGGCTGTACCCAGCAAACAAAACTACTCAGGCGTCATCGAATCGTATGAAATGATCACAGTTGACGATGAGGAGCATGTGATGGTGACGTTGAAGTCGGGTGCAGATCGCACTGTTATGGCCGACCTCGGTAAACTGAGCAACGAGAAAATTGCCCAGCTGCAAACCGGTGTCCGGATGGACGTGATCGGCAAAGTTGACGGCTCAAACATCGTCGACACCGAAACAGCTAACCTAAGCGGCAAGTTGTTCGTCAAAATTGACCGCTAAACGCCTTTATCGAAGCTCATGCTGAAGCATTAGCATTCGATAACTGCAGCAAAAAAGAGCCGCTACTCAAGCGGCTCTTTTTGGTTCTGCCACTCGGTACAGAACCACAGCAAAGTTTGAATTAAACCCACAGGTCCAGAATGTTCTCTGGTCACTCTTGTTTACGCCATTTCGACGCTATTTTACATCAGCCCGGTCGGTAAAACATCAACAGACAACCCTAAAACTGCACTGATACATGAGGTGGTTTCAATTTCCCAACAGCCGTATTACTGCCATAATTCAGTGCTTGGAAAACCGTACGGTAATCAGCACCCAACTTCTGCTAAATGCTTCATCAGGGATATTGGAACAGCAGCAGGTGCAGGTCGAACACTTACATTTGCTGTCGCATGAGATTCCGCCGGGCATTTACCCCGATATGACGGAACACGGCTGGGAGCAAGACGACTGGCCGCAAATCTGGGAAAATTTGAGGCTGCTAACATTCTGATCGTTGGCACGCCGCTGTGGCTCGGCGAAGAGAGCTCGGTGCGCCGGGTATTCATCGAACGCTTGTATGCCATATCCGGTGAACTGAATGAGCATGGCCAACCGGTCTATTATGGCAAGGTTAAGGGCTGCGTTATTACCGACAACGAAGACGGTATCAAGCATGCCGCCATGACGATAAACTATGCACTGAGCCATATGGGGTTAGTTATTCCACCGCAGGCAAACTGCGGCTGGATCGGCGAGGCTGGTCCCGGGCCGTCTTATGGCGATGAGCGCGACGATGGCACAGTGGTCGGCTTCGACAATGACTTCACCCAACACAGCAGACGATCATGACCTGGAACTGCCTTCACTTGGCTCGCATGTTGTCATCTACTGCCGGCTTGCCATCTGAGGGCAACGACCGGGAAGCATTGAAGGCAAGCGAACGGTTCGGCTTCAAAAATCCACAGCGAACAATCAGTTAGTCGCTCGTTCTGCCGTTCAGCTCTATTCATCGAGCTAAAATCGCGTATCGGGCATGACAACTGGCCCGGCGACAACCTGCTGACTGCTTCGTTACATTGGCAACCGCCCGGTTCAGTTAATATACCGAGCACACTGCAGGCCAGGCATCGGCGGCACCACTAAAACTTGTAGAAGTTCCGACAACAAAAATTTTTCTAAAGCTGGACCCGATTAGAAAAACGGCCGGGGCCTATAGAGCGCACCATCCGTACCCTGCGGAAATTCTTGCATAAGCTGAGTGCGCGTTTTTCCGTGCAACACATGCCCACCCAGGACACAAACCGATTCTAGGACTCAACACCCTCCAGCCTGCCCTGCAGCTGTTGCCCACTGATAAGCGGTAACCCGGCGAATTCATTCGTAACAACCTACGAGAACTATGCAGCTAAACGCAGTTATAACGTATGTTATAATAAAATAATTGTAGATTAGTTGGAGCTAGTACTATGGAACTTAAACTTACCACCGTAGGTAACTCAGTCGGTGTTGTATTGCCAAAAGAACTATTAGCCCGCATGCGCCTGCAGAAAGGCGATAAATTATTTGTTACCGAAACGACAGATGGTGTGGTGTTGCGACCGCACGACGAGAAAATAGCTAAACAGCTGGCGGTTGCGGAACGAGTTATGAGGGAAGACCGTGCTTTGCTTCACAAACTGGCTGACTCCTAATGATCGTCTGGCTGGAACGAGCTGCAGTGGTGGCAATACATGACCGACAAGTAGCGGAGCATGGTGGTGGCAGCGGTGTACGCGATGAGAACTTACTTCAATCAGCATTAGCGCGGCCTCAGCAGCTGGCGGCCTATTCCGATGACACTCCGGACGTCTGTGAATTGGCTGCGAGCATGGCGTTTGGACTTGCCAGAAACCATCCTTTCGTTGACGGTAATAAGCGCACCGCCTGGGTTTGCTGTCGGACATTTTTGCTACTAAATGATTGCGACTTCTCTGCCGACATCGACGACAAGTACGTCACTATCCTCGCCCTGGCCGAAGGCCTGTTGAGCGAAAACGACTTCGCCACGTGGCTGCGGCAGCACTCGAAAAGCACGGTCGAAAGCATTCAGGAGTCCGAAGCAGAATATCGCTAGCAGGTGACCGCGACAGCACATACATCTGCATCTGACACCCCTGCTCCGTGGCGTTTAAACCGACCCAAAAACCTTAATCTGCTCGAATTTTAGTCGACATTTTGGCAGGCATACGCAGGTTTTCGCGAGACACTTTATTATTCCCAATCACTGCCAAGAAGTTGGTAGAAAGTAAATCCATACGGTGTCACCGGAATACTGAATTTTGAAACTGAACCGATACCGCTAGCGAAGCACTAAGCTTCGCAATTCCATTTCACAGCAGTGCGTGGGGTGCCTGCTTACTATCGACCAGTTGCATCAGCAGCCCCCGCAACCGCTCGGCCTGGCCACGGGTTTCCTGCTCGCGCTCGCGGAACATACGAGTCACCGTGCTGGCGTCGTCGCCTCTGCTAGCCATTTTAGCCTGCAGCCGCGCTTTCTCCTCCAAGGAGCGGTAAGCGGTCCACAAGGCCTGTTCAATTTCCTTCTCCTGGCAGGCCAGCATGCTCTGCGTACTCAGGCTGTGGCCGATATGACAGCGATATCGGGGACTGCCATCTAAGTCAATTTCCCAGGTAGGGCCGCCGCACTCCGGGCATGCCAGCGGAACCCGATTACCGAGCTGATCGATCTCTGCCAGGTCATCCACCTCGTTCATATCGAAGCGATTCTCGAGCTGCAGCTCTTTCGACACCACGGCATCAGCGTCCGGACGTGTGGCGGCCAACTCATTAAGCAGCTGCCCGATCTGCCCTGCCGGTAACCGGTGGTTCACCTGAGTGGCTGCAGCCGCATTGTTTGGCATATCGGGATAAACTGCATCGGTCGATTCCTGTACCACGCTCTGGCCACCACAGCGAACGATCGCATTGAGTCCGGCGCTACCGTCGTCGAGCATTCCGCTCAACACCACGCCAACTGCCGCACTGTTTCGAGCAACAGCAGCCGAGCGCATGGTTAAGTCTATAGAGGGGCGTGCCAGATTAACCCGAGGGCCACTCACCAAGCGGGTTCGGCCCTGCCGTATCACCAAATGCCGGCCCGGCGGCGCGACCAAAATACGACCGACGGGCAATGGCTGTTCGTCTCTGGCCAGCTCCGCGTCCAGCGGACCGGCAGCCTGCAACTTGTCGAGCAGCCCGGAGGTCGTGCCATTACCCAGATGCAGTACCAGAATCACAACGGCTGATAGCTCAGCATCCAGGTTAGAGACAACCTTCAACGCTGCGTCTAGGCCACCGGCAGATCCACCGATAACGATAAGGCGATTGGCTTCGGCATTCATGCATTAGTCCTGAGAAAATCGGCTGGTAAGCATAGCCTTTATCGGCATGTCGGCAAACTGCAGACATCCGGCGGCTACCCCGGTCCTATCCGTTATCGGATAAAGCTGGCAATAGGCACAGCAAATAGCTCCCGCCGGCACCATGAATCCAGACCAAGTAGTAATCGAAATCCAATGACATATCTTTTGGTGCTTTCTGTAGACCAAGCGAACAACCTGATTTAAAGGAGTAGCTAGCCCGCCCAGCAAGGTGGCTACTTTCGCCTTAAAACGGCAAATAATTCAATTCACAAAAGAGTGACACTTACTTAAGCCCTAACTCACCGGATTATTAAGTGTCGCCTTCATCTTCAAAGAGCCAGCGAAAATACTTCTCGGGTGCGTTGAGAAAAGACTTGGTCAGCTGGTAGTGGCTACTGTCACGATAGTCTATTGGCTGGATGTTTCCGTCGTCGAAACTCAGTACCTGAGCGCCCGGATAGCTGAGCAATATAGGGGAATGTGTAGCGATGAGAAACTGTGCGTGACCGGGCTTTTCCAGCTGATGAATAATACTCATCAACGTGAGCTGGCGTTGTGGCGATAGCGCCGCTTCAGGCTCATCGAGTATGTACAAGCCCTGCTCAAACCGATTATCGAATAAAGCCAGAAAAGCTTCGCCGTGCGATTGAGCATGTAGCGACTTACCTCCGTAAGAATGAAAGTTCGATACACCTTCCAGATAAGTCGCGAAATTGAAGAAACTTTCAGCCCTGAGAAAAAAGCCCTCAGTGGTTCGCGGCATCCACGACAACCGCAACGCAGAGGCTAAGGCGGAGCGCTCCTCAAATACTTCTTGGTAATGATCTCGATTCCCTCCCTCCGCAGGAAAACCACAGCACTCCGCAATGGCTTCTAACAGCGTAGATTTCCCGCTGCCATTTTCACCCACCAAAAAAGTAACCCGCTTCGGTAAATCAATATTGATTCCGTTCGAAAACGCCGGAATGTTGAACGGATAGCAGCTGAAATCAAACTTTTCAGGCTGGCTTACAACGTTGTGAAGAAAAGGAGAACCGGTATTCATACTTTTTCAAGGGGTCAAAGCCCTTTAAAGCCTCTCTGGCCATTTCCTTCCGGAACCTTAGTCGCTTTGTAACCGGCTGGTCGCCCTCGCCTCGCTTGCCCCACTTTTTGGCCTAACGCTAACTCCACCTGCTCACGAAATCGACCACTCGCCAGCGGCGTTCCCGTCTGCACCGCCGCGGCTATCTGTTTGTGGTCTTGCTCAATCTCATCTTGATGAACATTAAACAGCGCCTTATATGCGTCGCGCTCTTCGCCACCGACAGTAAATTCGGTAAATACAGGGTGTGGAGTTAATAGAGGGTCGGGCTTGCCTTCAGCGTTACACCGGTAGCTAGACCACAGATACTCGCCAGCGACTCTCACCATGTCAGCGGCCACCGGGTTTAGCTCTATGTAGCGCATACATTGCAATAGGTAATGCTCAGCATCTACCAAGCTCGCTTTATAGCGCCCTTCCCATATCGAACCGGTCTTTCCGTACTTATGGTTGATATAAGGCACGTAGAAACGCCCTATATATTGCATCATCAACGTCACGCCGGTTTTTGTCGAAGGAGTAACCAACAGGTGAATGTGATTCGTCATTAAACAGTAAGCGTGAATTTGACAATCGTATTTCGCACTTGCCGCTTTTAGCCACCCTAAATAGGCACGGTAGTCATCATCTTCAAAGAATACCGCCTCACGGTTATGGCCTCGCTGAACAATATGTACTGGCACGTCGGGTAGGAAAAAACGGGGCTTTCGTGGCATTTCGGCTACCAGTTTCTTTGATGGTTGTAGATTAGCCTATTCAACTCGTCAGTTAAAGGGCTTTGACCCCTTAGTTATACGGGCCAACTTTATGATCACTGTTTTTTTGCAACAGGGAAAAAATTAAACAAAGAGGTCGAAATAATCTTAGAAGGCCAAAACAATGTAGTCCTAGGTGGCGCGCAAAAATACCCAACGGTTGTCGACAGAGGCACCGACTGGGCCTTTTTAAGCTATAAGGAAAACTCTTCAAGTAGTAATGATGGCCGCCCCCTTCTGAAAACTTTTAGTGAGTACCAAGCGGTCCAAAAAAAGGACCCACATAAGTGGAAGCTGTATATGGTTTCTGTAGATGTCTTTAGAAAGCCTAACGGTCAGGTGAGCATGCAAAACGTGACTAAGCTCGTTGCGTCGGATGAGGAGATGCTTACAGTCAATCCGAAATATAAGACCTCACCGGCGGTTATTGCGGCTTTGACCCAACGAACCACCACAGACAAACCTATAGATACCAATAAGGGCATTCGAGCAACTATGGTCACATCAAAAAAAGGGAACTCTGGTGGCTCCTTCTTCGCCTTTAATGAACAAACAGGCGAATTGTGGGACGTTGGAACCCATGTAGCGAACACTGAAGAGGCTCGGGGAACCTTCAAGTTAAAACCTAGCTACTCTGATGGTAGTGAACGGTACAACTTGATGTTAGAAAACCAAACTACACATATAGATGCAGCTAAAAGACTCAACTAATCGGTCAGTGCAATGACCTATACCTTCTGAATTAATTGGGCTCAGATTCTGAGATATCCCCACTAAATAGCCTTTTCAATCAATTAGTTGAAGAGTATTCTTTACCTAAAACAGCGTGTGCATGGGATTTTTTCTCCTGAAGCCTTAATTTCGGGAGATCCCATGCACACCCAAACAGTATTGCAGAAGTTCTTTTGCCGGTCATTTGATTTCAGTCACCACTACAGAAACACCTCGCTATCGTATGCTGTGAGCGCCTGCATGGCGGGCGCTAATACCTCCATCACGTCGATGGGTCAGCAGCTGTCCGGAAGCGCAGGCTATAAGCATAAAATCAAGCGAATGGATCGCTTGATAGGCAACCCCCGGTTACACGCAGAACGACGATCGTTTTACCGGATGATTACCCAGCGAGTCACTGCCGGACAGCCTAGCCCCGTTATCCTCATTGACTGGTCACCGTTTAGCGACGATCAGCAGGTTCAATGCCTACGTGCCGCCTGCCCGGTAGGCGGTCGGGCCGTAGCATTGTATGAACAACTTCACGAACGTCGCTTACTGGGAAACCGACGGATACAAACAACTTTTTTAGATCAATTGCAACGATTTCTGCCCAGCGGCTGTACGCCGATTATCGTCGCCGATGCCGGATTTAAAACACCGTTTTACCGGCATGTTGAGCAGCTTGGCTGGCACTGGGTCGGACGGCTCAGAGGGCGAGGACTTGTTCGCCGGGCGAAGCCCGCAGCCCATTGGCATCATGCCAGTGAGTTATATGCTGGCGCTCGCTCTACTCCCCGTAGTTTAGGCAACGCCGAGTGGGTGAGAAATACGCCGATGGCGTGCCGGTTAGTGCTAGTGAAGCAGCGTGCTAAAGGGCGGCATGATTGCCGTGCTGATGGCAGGCCACGAACGAGCAAGCAGAGCCGAAAAAATGCGTCGCGGGAAAAAGAGCCTTGGCTATTAGCAGCCTCACATTCACTGGGTCACACCCGTATCAAAAAGATCGTTAAGCTGTATGAAACGCGGATGCAAATTGAAGGAAGCTTCAGAGATACTAAGTCGACTCCCTTTGGGCTGGGTATTGCACGGGGCAGCTCTACAACGCTCGAGCGTTCAGAAAACCTACTACTGATCGCTACCTTGGCGGCCTTAATGCTATGGCTTAGTAGTAGTTGCTTGAGCAACGATCAGAGAGATTCAATACGGCCCAACTCGCGCAGCAAACGGCCCCCTTATTCAGCCATTTTTCTTGCCCGGTTGGCCTGTCGAACTGGCATATTACGAATCAGCGTGGGCAGGCTGGAAAAAGCATTCGAACAAGCGAGGGTTTATGCTCATTCCTTGACGGTAGTCGAGTGAGCTTGCGGTGAAATTAGTGGGGATATCTCAGGCTTCGACCCTTTTAGATTGGAGGCGTTGCACTTGCAAGTTGAATTTACCGGTTTTAACCCCTTTAGGTGAAAAACACCGGAACGCCGTCTGAGAGAAAGTGCCTGATTGTTGCACCTCGAACTCGAAGCTAAGCGCCTTTTAGGATAATGGCGGGCTACGCAGCGACCAAACGCTCGACATTCAACTCAGCACGATGCTGCTCGGCTCGCCACAAATCAAACTGAGACTGTTGATTCATCCAGCTTTCAGAGCTTGTTCCGAATGCGATAGACAACCGAACTGCCATTTCAGGGCTAATCCCAGCATGGCCGTTTAGAATTGAACTTAATGTTTTCCGACTCACACCTAATGACTTTGCAACTGCCGTAACTGACAAGCCGAGTGGTTCAATACAAAATTCCCGAACGACTTCGCCAGGATGGGGTGGGTTATGCATCAACATAGTGCAACCTCAATGATAATCTTCATAATCAACAACTTCGGCGTTTTCACCATCGAAGCGAAAGGTGATACGCCAGTTACCACTCACTCTAACTGACCAAGTTCCGGCTCGATTACCCGTGAGTTGATGCAAATGGAGGCCGGGTAGATTCATATCCTGTGGCTCAGTCGCTGCATTTAAGCGACCTAGAACCAAACGAAGCCGATTGGCATGTTGAGCTTGAATGCCTGCGGTACTGCCAGTGAGGAAGAACCGTTCAAGTCCTTTATGCCGAAAGCTCAGAATCATTCACGCATTGTAACGCGAGTCGTAACAGCTATCAATACATATAATGTCTTGGCTCAGGGACCAATGTTGCGGCGGTGTGACGGGCCGTAGCGGATTGAAACTCACTCGAACTAAATGCTCAGCACCAATCGCAAGCTGTCTTCAACCCGCCCCAGAGCTTTGCCAGACAGTGATTTAATTTTCTCAATAAGCAACGATTTATCAATGGTGATGATCTGAGAAACATTCACGACCGAGGCTTTACCCAATCCCGAGTCAGACTTTCCAATACGAACATTGCCTGGTGCGTTTTCCAATGCTTTGGTTCAGTTGCAGCCCAACGGGCCGAGTGAAGCGAGCCCTTGGAACGGAGTGCCGAAGGCCGTATCTGATTATTGAGGCCCTAACTTTATTCGTTGGAAGCGGCTATTAGCTCCACAATCCGGTCCAATAAATTCCAGTCATCAAAATGTCGTTTGCCTACAAACGCCACTGGCTGACGGCCGGCTTGTCGCATGGCTCCGGCGGAGCGAATGCCCATAGGCCACAGCAGGAAACGCTCGGCGCGGTCGGTTTTGCTAACCAATGCATCGGTTCGGAAGGCGCTGCGGGTTTGGTTGTTGTCAGCCGTTAGATTTAGTAAATCGGAATAGGGCCGGTGAACCAGTTTGCTGGCAGCCGCCAGCTCAAGGCGGGTTGCGATGGCAATGCCACGCAGTTGGTGTTCGCCGCTGCTAACTCTCAACTTCAGTTGGCTTCCGCCAGCTGCAGCCGTTTGCAGTGCTGGCAATACGATAGGCGGTTCTGGCCATTGTTGAGCTTGTTCGCGGGCGACAAAACCAGCGCTGGGGATAATGAGGTGGTAGCAGCCGCAGGGGTGGATACTGTCATACACCAGCGGCTCGCCCTGTTCATTTAGCGTTACTCGCCAGACGATGCCATCGAGCCGACCGGCCAGAATGTCGGCGGGGTGCTTAGCGGTACGGGCCGGGAACCATAGTTGGTAGTTGAGCTGCAGCCGCCAGGCTCCGTTAAGCCAGGTGTAGCTGGTAAATTGGTATTCGGCAGGCTGTTGAGTATTGGCGATGGTGGTTTGACGAGCTTCATTCCAATTCAGCGAGGCTGGCTTGTCGTTGCTGCCAGCCGTTTCAATTTCCCATAGCGGTGAGTGTTGTTGCAATAGGCTGGCTAGCTGTGGACCGGCTTGCGGTAAACCCAGTGGGTCAGTGAGAAACGTCGGCTTGGTATGCGGTAGCTTCGGCAGGCCCATTGATCGACTGCTGTATAGCCGCAGTGGCTGGGTGGTTGCCAGCGCGGCTAGCGGCTGCGAAAAATCAGTAACATATTTTTGCCGCAGGGCAGCTAAACCCAGCTTCGGGCCAAGCTGAGTAATAGGATAGAAGCCCAGCCAGCGTTGCCAGCTTGAGTATTCGTCAGGAATCGGCCGTGCCAACGCGGTTTTAGACGCCTTAACGGGAGCAGGAGAACAACGTTGTTGCCATACCGCGAGCGACTCACCTTGAGCGATTGCCTGACGGGTGACGGGACTTAGTTGCTGCCATTCGATCTGCTGTCGCTCCTTGGCTAACGCAGCGGCTAGTTCCAGCCAACGTTGCCAGGCGGCTGAGGTAAGCGGCTCGCTCTGTAGCCCGCTGGCGAGTTGGGCGAGCAGGCGGTTGGTTCGCAGCCGTGGTTCGCCGTCAATGCGCCAACTACCCGCATCACTCACTCCGGCGGCAGCTACCGCGCGCTCAAACTGCTGGTAAAACACATCACAATTGAGCGCGCCGTGAGGCCCGCTATTAAGCCTGGGTTGCACAGTGACACAGCCACCAAGCAGGCTGGCAAAAACCAGCAGCAGGGCAAAACGCGGACACAAAAAAACCCCGCGCGCGAGGCGAGCGGGGCTTTTGGTTGGCATAAGCCTTAGTCTAAAAAGGGCTTATATCGGAGGCTTATAGCGCATCCCAGTTATTGGCGCGCTTAGGGCGTAGCCGTGGTGCGATAAGGCCAATAAGAATGCCGAATACAATCACGCCGGCACCAATCAGGAACCAGTCGCGCTTAGCCCGTGAACGCAGGGTTGAGGTCGCTTGCTTCTCAACCCGCAGCTCGCGCTCTAACTTAGTGCGCTGGTCGGTTAGCTGCTTGTTGTCTTCGCTGAGCTGAATGGCGCGGCCGGCGGTTTTCTTAATTTGGTCTAACTCGCGTTTCAGCGCGGCGTTTTCCGTTTCCAAACGCTGCAGGTTTGAATCGACTTCGCTTTTAGCGCTGGTCGTGGTGTTCAGCTGCTGACGCGTGCGGGTGAAGGTGGTTTGTAAGCCGTTAAGATCAGACTGAATATCCGCAACCTGACTTTTCGCCCGCTGTTCGGCGGCGTCGATACGTGCCTTGGCATTATTTTCGGCAGCGGCAATGCGGGTTTTGGCGTCGCGCTGGATGTAAGCAATGCGATCACGAGCGACAGGCTGTGAATCCAGCTGGCGGCTGAGTACCCAACCTTCATTGCCATTAGATGCCCGTACCTGAGTCCAGCCTGCAGCTTTATCCACGCTGACAACTTTCAGTTCGGTACCACTTTTTAGTGATTTCTTAATCGAGTAGTTCAAACCCGGGCCGCTGCGCATGTAAATGGTTAGCACATCGCTTACATAGCGGGTTTGAGCTAACGCTGGCAGCGCGCTGCCTAGCAGAAGAATAGCAATTAACAACTTTTTCATTAAAACACCTGTAACGCCCAATTACGGCCAAATATAGCCGATTTTAGGGGTAGAATACGGCACACGCCGCACTGTAGAAGCCATAACTAACCGGGGAAACTACCCGAGTTTCGGGCGCACTGCGCCATCCGTACAGCCGACTTCGTGATGAGATTGGCGCAGAGTGTAGCAAAGCGAAAAAGTTTTGCAGCATGCAGCCGATAACAAAATCACATTCGACTAATTCTGGTACGCAATAAGCCAATAGGCCTATCGCTTTCCAGCTTAAAACTAACCAATAAAACACAGCTTTGAGCACTTTATGAGCAGATTTTCCAGTACTGAGCAGTTCCGGCACGGTAAGGGCCCGTTTAACCAAGGCAGCGGCACGGGCGTGTTGTTTGTGAACCTCGGTACACCTGATGAGCCCACCACCAGTGCTGTGCGGCGCTACTTGCGCGAATTTCTCAGTGACCGACGGATAGTAGAAATTCCGAAAGTCATTTGGTGGCTGATTCTGCACTTAATTATTCTGCCGCTGCGACCACGAAAGTCTGCCGCCGCGTATAAACGGGTGTGGAGCGACGCTGGCTCACCGCTGTTGGCTATTTCTAAGCAACAAGCAGCCGCATTGCAGGCTCAACTGCCGGGTGCCAACGTACAAATCGCCATGCGCTATGGCAATCCCAGCATTGCGAGTGGCCTGCAGGCCTTGCGTGATGCCGGTTGCACCCGCCTGTTGGTGTTACCCGCCTATCCGCAGTATTCGGGGCCGACCACTGCCTCAGTGATTGATGCCGTGTGGGCTGAACTTAGCGAATGGCGCTGGTTGCCGGAGGTACGACATATCAATGGCTATTACGACCATCCCGGCTATATTCAGGCACTAGCGAATAGCGTTCGTGAGCAGTGGGCACAGCGGCCAAAAGGTGAAAAACTGCTTATTTCATTCCACGGCGTGCCCCGGCGGACATTGGAATTGGGCGACCCTTACCACTGCCATGCTCAAAAAACCGCGCGGTTACTGATTGAAGAACTGGGCTTACACGAGAGCAAAGTCGCCACCAGCTTTCAAAGCCGCTTTGGCAAAGCGGAGTGGCTACAGCCATACACCACTGCGACTCTCCAGGAATGGGCCGAACTTGGGGTTAAAACGGTGGACGTAGTGTGTCCGGGCTTCAGCGCCGACTGTCTGGAAACATTGGACGAAATTGCTTTTGAGGCCGATGAAGATTTCCGCGCCGCCGGTGGCCAGTCGCTGCGCTATTTACCGGCACTGAATGACCGCGAAGACCACATCGCTATGCTTGCGGGTCTGGTGCGAAATCACTGTCAGGGTTGGCCACTGGGTGAACGGTCGTCAGACCCGGCAATGGAGCAACGGGCCAAGGCTCTGGGTGCAGCGGAATAAGCTGGACGGAAAGAAGCTATACGCCGCTGGCTCTATGCACTGACAACGGCCAGCGTTACGGCAATGGACTTGCCCCTGTAGCTCGGCCAAACTGATGGCTATTCATTCTCCACTGAACCTAACTAATCCTAACTAAAAACCGGCACTGATAGCATTATGGCGAACCAGCTAATTCCCGACGGCGACACTCCTCCGGCTCGCGAGCGATTCCGCTGGTTATTCTGGCTGCTGGCGGTGGTAGTACTTGCTTGTGCAGTTGGCTTATTTGCCCGAATGAAAAACACCGCGCCTGCCGCACCAAAAGTCGAACCTCAGCTGCGGCGCTGGTCAGTCGCGACACTACCTGCCGCGCCCACAAGCATCACCCCAACCCTGCCGGTAACCGGCACTGTCGTTGCCCCGCAGGGAGCGATGCTCACAGCTAAAACAGCGGCCGCAGTGGAGCAAGTTCATCATTTGGCAGGCGCTACCGTGCGGGCTGGTGAGCGACTCATTTCCTTTGATAGTGATATTCAGCGGCTGACACTTGCCAGCCGCGAAGCCCAGCTATTGAGCGCCGAAGCTCAGCTTGCCGCTGAAGTGTCCCGTGCCGGTGCCGACCGGGACGCACTCGCTCAGGAACAACGTCTGCAGCAGTTAGCGCAAAGCGCTTACAACCGCCAACAAAAACTGCAGAAGCGTGATCTCGGTGCACAATCGCGGGTAGACGATGCAGCTCAAGGACTCGCCCAACGCAAGTTAGCGGTTATTCAGCGCCAGCTGCAGATTAGTCAGGCCGACTCCCGCCGTAACCAACTGCAAGCGGCGGCAGACCAAGCTCGTAGCGCGGTTGAGTTGGCCCGTCTGGATTTAAGCCACACTTCCGTGGCCGCACCATTTGATGCAAGAGTGCAGAGCGTAGCGGTCAGTGTTGGCCAACAAATTGCCCCCGGCCAGCCATTGGCAACGCTGTACGCGCCTCAGCGGCTGGAGCTGAAAGTGCAGCTAACACCTCGCCGCCTGCAGCAATTGCAGACGGCCGTTGCCAGTGGCCAGCAAAACAGCATTACCGCTAGCGGCGAAGTAGACGGCACCACCGTTACCGGCAAGCTCGACCGACTGGGCGCTGATATTGCTGCGGGCAGCGGTGTGGTCGATGCCTTTTTCCAAATTGACGGTGGCAGCGCAGCGTTACAGCCGGGCCGCACCGTCGAAATGGATGTAACGATGCCAGCGCTTAACAATGTGGTGAGCATGCCGCCCGCAGCGCTTTACGGTAACAACCGCGCTTACCTATTAAGCGGTGAAGACGACGCGCAGGTTATGCGCAGCGTGCAAGTAACCGTAGTGGGTGAGCAGCGCAAAGCGGAGGGCGAACTATGGCTACTGACCCGCAGCCCGGGCTTTGCTGCCGGCGAGCAGCTAATCATTACGCAAATTCCCGGTGCCGGCGATGGTGTAGCGGTTGAACGGGTTGAACCTGTCGCGGCTAATGAACAATCGGCCGGGGACATGAGCGGTTCCGCTGATAGCGGCTTGAGCACGAGGCAACAATAATGGGCTCTAGCAAGCAGCCAGGCCCTGAAGCCGGCGTTGGTAAAGCCGGTGGTTTAATTGGCGTATTGGCACGCCACAGGGTCGCGTCTAATCTGATAATGATTCTGATGCTGATGGCCGGTTTTTTTGCCCTTAGCAAACTGCAAACCCAGTTCTTCCCGAATTTCCAAACCGATATCGTATTGGTAAACGTGTTGTGGAGCGGCGCGGCACCGGAAGACATTGAGCAGGCATTAATTGAGCCACTGGAAACCGAACTCCGTGAGCTGAAGGACCTGAAAAAACTGACCTCGGCCTCTCGCTTGGGTCGCGGCATTGTCATTATTGAATTTGAGCCGGGCGTTGAAATTGGCTTAGCGCTGGACGATGTGAAGGAGCGGGTGGCAAGGGTGCGTAACCTGCCAGCTGACGCCGAAGAACCGGCGGTAACTCTGCTTTCAGATAACGACGCGACCCGCAGCCGCAGTATTTCCCGTGTGCTATTAACCGGCCCGAACAGCATGGCCGAGTTACGCACGCTGGCTCATCGCGCCGAACGCGAATTGCTCGATGCCGGTATTGGCGATGTGGTTTTAAACGGCTTGCCCGCCGAGGAATTGGCGATAGAAATTCCGTCGGCTCAGCTACGTGAGCTGGGCTTGTCGCTAGCCGATGTTGGCCAGCAGTTAGCAGCCCGAAGTGTCGATTTACCTGCCGGTACGGCTGGCCGGGCTGATATGGCCCGCCAGCTGCGTAGCCTGGAGCAACGCCGCAACGAACGCGATTTGGGCAGCTTGGTAGTGGCAGTTGATGCTAACGGCCGACGGCTGACCGTGGACGACGTGGGCACGGTAACCCGCCAGCCACGACCGAATCAGGTGTCGCTGTTTCAAGGCGGCAAACCGGCTATCGAGCTGGATATTTTTGCCGCAGAAAATCAGGATTTGCTCGACGGCGCCGTCATTCTGAATGCCTGGCTGGAAAAAACCCGGCCACTGCTACCGGCTGGCTATCAGCTGCAAAGTTACGATATTCAGTGGGAGCCGCTACAACAGCGAATCGACCTGCTACTGAAAAACGGTGCCGGTGGCCTGCTGTTAATTCTGGCTATTCTGTTTATCTTTTTGAATGGTCGGGTCGCATTCTGGGTGGCCGTCGGTATTCCGACTTCGTTTATGGCAACCCTGCTGCTGCTTTGGTACTTCGGCGGCACCATCGACATGCTCTCGCTATTCGGCATGTTGATGGCACTTGGTGTGATTGTTGATGACGCGATTGTGGTGGGCGAAGACGTGCTGGCCCGCTATCAGCAAGGCCATAATGCCCCGGATGCTGCTATTGGTGGTGCGCTGAGAATGTTCGCGCCGGTCGCCTCGGCGTCGATTACCACTATCGCCGCTTTTACGCCGTTGCTGATGGTATCCGGCATTACCGGTGCGATTCTGTTTGCCATTCCGCTAGTTGTTATTTGCGTGGTGATTGCCTCGCTGGTTGAGTGTTTTCTGGTACTTCCGGGCCACCTGAACCATAGCCTTGCCAAAGCCAACCGCGAAGAAGGCCGCTTTCGGCGTGCGGTTGATTCGGGCTTTAATCGGTTTCGCGATGGGCCATTCCGGGCGCTGGTGACCTTCTGTGTCAGTCATCGCGCCTTTACTCTCGCCTGTGCATTCGCCTGCCTGATATTAAGTTTCAGTTTGCTCGCCGGAAAACGCGTTCAATTTGAGTTTTTCCCGACGCCAGAATTACCTGTGGTGCTTGCCAACGTGCAATTCGTCGCGGGCACGCCAGCTGATCGGGTTAGCGATTATCTTCGACATCTCGAAGCGGCCGCTGAAGAAACCGCTAGAGAAATTGAACAAGAGACGGGTAACAATGTTTTAGTGCTTGCAGTGCAGGTGATGGGCTTTAACACCCTCGGTGGGCCGACCGGCGTTAATGCTGATCAGAACGGCTTATTGCGGGTGCAGCTGACCGAGCCGGATGCTCGGGAGGTTCGCAATGGCGAATTTATCCGTCGCTGGCAAAAACGCATTCAACAGACTCCGGGCCTGGAATTGCTGTCCATATCCACCCCACGTGGTGGGCCACCGGGCCGTGATATTGAAGTGTCGCTGAGCGGTGCCGATGTGGGCCAGCTCAAAGCCGCCAGCGAATGGCTGCAACAGCAGCTACGTGGTGTCGCGGGCGTACTGACCGTCGAAGACAACACACCTTACGGTCGCGAACAGCTGATTTATAGCCTGACACCCACCGGCGAAGCATTGGGCCTGAGCACCCGCGAAGTGGGTCGTCAGCTGCGGGCGGCGTTTGACGGCCAGCTAGTGCAAATTTTTCAGGACGACGGCGACGAAGTGGAAGTGCGGGTAATGCTGCCCGCCGAAGAGCGCGACCGGATAAGCAACCTGCAAAGCCTACCGTTGCGGCTACCAAACGGCAGTACCGCACCGGTGGGGCAGTTGGTGCAGTTTGAATCGCAGCGTGGTTTCGAAACGCTGCGCCACAGCGACAGCAAACTAGCGGTTAAAGTGCAGGGCGATATTGACCCGGCAATTATTAACGCCAATGCCTTGAATCAACAATTGCAAGACAGCCTGCTGCCGCAGTTACAAGAGCAGTGGCCGGCCATTCGCTATAAATTTGAAGGCCAGCAGGAAAACCAGGCTCAAACCGGAGCCGATATGAAACGCGGCGCGCTGTATGCGTTTTTTATGATCTACATTGTGTTGGCCTGGGTGTTCAACTCTTACAGCAAACCACTGGTAGTGATGAGCGTCATTCCGTTCTCGATTGTGGGTGCCATTGTTGGCCACTGGCTGCTTGGCCTGACCATGTCGCTGCTGACATTTTTTGGCTTCTTCGCGCTCTCCGGCATCGTCGTGAACGATTCGATAGTACTGGTGACGGCTTATCGGGAATTGCGCGCGCGTGACATAGAAGTAAACGATGCACTAATTCAAGCCAGCTGCCAACGACTCCGGGCCGTAATGCTCACGTCGCTAACCACCATAGCTGGCTTATTGCCGCTACTATTCGAAACCTCACTACAAGCTCAGTTTCTTATCCCGATGGCCGCCACACTGGTATTCGGCCTGGCCTTTGGCACGCTGCTAGTGTTGATTATGGTGCCGGCGCTGATTAGTACCCTGGAATCTTTCCAGCGGCGAATTAGCGGTAAGCCGACACCACGGCAAATTCGCCTGCGGGAGCGGCAATCGTAAGCAGTAGCTAATTCCAACTCGTCGCAGTTGCCCGACCGATGACATACCCGACTAGATTAGGACCGCGGCTGTTACTGCCTGGCCGTCATGCTTTGCGCCGTATTAAACGCCGCACGGCGTACTTCCTCGGCCAAACCCGAATCGGGCAGCGTCCGGGCGAGAATCATCCCACCCACACAGAGCGCCGCAAGCGATAGCGCTTGTTCCCGTGCGGGGCCTGTCGTGCTATCGACGCCAGTTTCAAACAAACCCACCATCGCCCCCAACAACTCCTGATAGGCAAGCCGAACCTGAGGGTTGGCTCTGGCAACATCTGATGGCAGCGCGATCATCGGGCATTGGCCATCTAAGTCGTCGAGGTGTTCTGATGACAAGTAACCGTTAATCATACGGCGGGACATCTCTGCGCCTGAAGTCGCCGAATGCACGCCGGATTCCTCACGCCATATCGCTCCACGGCCCATTAGGAAGCTACTTACCGCGGCTTCATATAGCGCTTCTTTGCTTGGAAAGTGGCCATAGAACGCGCCTCGCGTTAGTCCGGCTTCGGCCATTACCATTTCAATGGTGACGTCTTGAAAGCCGTGTCGATTAAATAGCACCCGGGCTGACTCGACGATCTTCTTCCGGCTCATCTGCTTGTGTTCAACGCTGTAGGGCATCACTTATTCCAATTTTTCGACTGCTGGCTACATTAACACCGCCGCTATATATGTTCTTGAACATATATAAGTACGTGCAATACTTAAGCGCCTCAGTACAACCTAAAAAGTACACCCACCCAGCGGACCAAGGAAATACACCATGCCAAAATTTGTAGTTGTTTATCACGGCGGCCCCAGCTCCATGTCAAAAGAACAGGGCCAGCAGCATATGACCGAATGGCGAGATTGGATGCGCGGGTTAGGCGACGCTGTCATCGACCTGGGCATGCCAGTCGGCAAATCGAAAACGGTAAGCCAAAACGGCGTTGAGGATCACGGTGGTTCAAACCCTATATCCGGCGTAACTATTCTTCAGGCTAAAGATTTTGATGCGGCGCTTGAGATGGTTAAAGGTTCTCCACACGTGAATATTGGCGGCACGATTGAAATTGCCCAGGCAATGGATATGGAGATGTAGAACATAACTACTTTCACCCTGTAGCCGCTAAGGAAACAACCCCATGATTGAACAACTCCCCGCTTTATTGGCTTATCAACCCGCACTACTAGCATTAGCCGTACTTTGCCTCTGCGTGCTGCTGCAGTCGTTATTGGTCGCCCCACTGGGCTTTGCATCTGGCGCAGAGACACCGGGCATGCCTTTGAAAGGCTCGCATATTGATCGTAGTTTTCGGGTGATCCGCACCTATCAGAACTCGGTAGAAAACCTACCCGCTTTTATCGGCGTACTAATAGTGGCGCTAGTGGTTGGGGTGAATGCGACCTGGGTTAACTGGCTTGCGGGCATACACTTAGGCGCGCGCTTACTTTACTGGGCGTGCTACTACAGCGGTGTAGGTGCAAATGCCGGCGGCCCCAGGTCACTCGCTTATGTAGCTGGACTGCTCAGCAATGCCATACTCGCAGGCATGACGATTTTTACCGTACTGGTGTGAATAATGGCTTACGACGAACAAACGACGGACCGATTTCGACAGGCGGTTGGTAAACGACCCGAGCTTAGTGAGAAGCGAATGATGGGCGGCGTTTGTTTTATGCTTCACGGCAATATGGTCGGTGGCGCGGGCCGGCATAAGGATGGGGTTTGCCGTTTTATGTTTCGGGTCGGTAAGGAGAACCAGAGCAAAGCCCTTGAGCTGCCCGGCGCAACCATAATGGAGCAAGGCGGACGAGTGATGGGCGGGTTTTTCTTTGTTGATGAAGAGAGCTGTGACGATGAGGCGATGAATGCTTGGATGCATTTAGCACTTAGTTTTGTAGAAGGGCTGCCGATTAAGTGAGTTACTTCGATAAAAGCAGCAACCGCTTTCTACAATCGCTAGCCAAAAACAATAGCCGCGAGTGGTTTGCCGGGCATAAGCCTGAGTACCAAAAATGCTTGCAACATCCGGCTGCTGAGTTTGCGGATGCGATGGCGCAGCAACTGCAAATACTGAATGGCTCATCGCTCAAACCGAAAATATTTCGAATTTATCGTGATGTTCGGTTCTCAAAAGATAAAACGCCATACAACACTCACCTGCGTATTTCCTTTGTTCCTGAGCACGGACCGGCGGTGCCGCCCGGCTGGTTTTTCAGCCTCGAACAAGATCACTTAGTACTCGGCTCCGGTGTATTTGGCTACGAGAAATCCGAGCTAATCCGGTTTCGTGAAAGAATCGCCGGGCCAGAAGGCGTCGAGCTACAGGCTATTCTTCACGCCTGCCAACAGCAGGGAATGCGTATTAGTGAGCCCGACCTGAAACGGGTACCAGCAGGCTATGATTCCGATCATCCCAGAGCCGATCTGCTTCGGCACAAGGGCTTAGCGGTATGGCTGGATAAACCCGACGCAACACTGGCTTACGGCAGTGATGCTGTGCCGAATTGTCTCGCGGAATATCAACGGCTTTGGCCGTTATTCAACTGGCTGAATCAGTGAAATTGCTGGCATCGTCGTGAACGATTCGATAGTGCTGGTAACTGCTTACCACGGATCTAGGTGCGAGTGGCATAAAGCTCAATGCCCCCTTATCCAAGCCAGCTGCCAGCGGGAGCGATTGTTTTAGCGCTA
>CAJQNE010000352.1 GCA_905479545.1 uncultured Gammaproteobacteria bacterium
CAAGGCACCTTTGGTCACGCCGGCATGGGTAAGAATAGTATCGAGGCTGGCTGCCTGGAAACCCACGCGGTGTATTTCCTCCTGGGCAGCGATTAGCAGCTTTTGACGGGTCTTCTGCGCGCGGCTGTCGCGCGAAGTGCCTGCATTATCAGGCTGTTGCAGCGTCGTTATAGTTGACATGATACGTTGGCCGTAAGACAGGTTAATTATTGACTGTCATAATAATATCGCAAATTGCAGGTAGAATCAGTTGTGCTGCAGTGGTTAGCCATTCTGCTCTACCAGTCGAGTGCCCGCTTAATGATAGTTTGCAGTTGCTGCTGCTTAAGCGGTTGAACCGCCAGCGGCGGGCATGGTCTTATCACTCTACGAAAATTTTAATAACGGCCTGCGCTCGTCGGCCGAACAGAGAGAAAATATGAAATTCAAACAATTGGCGCTCGTTGCGGCATCGTTAGGCGTTATGGCTTCGACTGTTGCGTTCGCTGTTACGCCGGAAGCGCGTGGCCTGGAAATCGCTCAGGAAGTTGATAAGCGTGGCCAGGGTTTTGTTGATCAGGAAGCTGACGCGCGGATGGTGCTAAGAAATCGTCAGGGCGAAGAAAGCGTTCGGGTGATGCGAATTCGGGCGCTCGAAGGCGACAATCAGGATAGCGGTGAAGGTGATCGTGGACTGATTATTTTTGATGAGCCAAAAGATGTATCCGGTACTGCCTTGCTAACCCATTCGTTTCCGGCAAAGCAGGACGATCAGTGGTTATATCTGCCTTCATTAAAGCGGGTTAAGCGCATTGCTTCGCGTAATAAGTCTGGTCCGTTCATGGGTAGTGAATTCTCTTATGAAGATCTCAGCAATCAGGATGTAAATAAATACACTTACAAGTATTTACGCGATGAGCCCTGCGGTGAAATGCAGTGTTTTGTTATGGAGCGTTTTCCAAAAGACAAGTATTCGGGTTACCAGCGTCAGGTCGTTTATGTGGATCAGGCAGAATATCGCCCTATAAAAGCCCAATATTACGACCGTCGTAACGAGCTTCTAAAAACCCTGACGACTCAGGGCTGGGAACAGCATAAAGGTAAGTTCTGGCGTGCCAATGAGCTGTCGATGATTAACCATCAAACCGGCAAAAGTACCTCTTTCACCTGGAGCAACTTCAAGTTCGACACGGGTTACAACGAGAGTGATTTTGATAAGGGTGCGCTAAAGCGTATTCGCTAATAGCGGCGATGGCAGCGGCTTCACAGCTTGCTAATTAAACTCGCCAGTTGAAACTCAAAGGCTCATGCGGCAACGTACCCGCATGAGCCTTTCTTCTACCCCTGAAATATCCAACCATTCCTCCGCCAATGCCCTGCATTACCGCGTCGAGCTGCACAACCCTAACGCCCATCAATACCGTGTAACGCTAACCGTACCGCGGGCCAGCGAGGCTCAGCGCTTTAGTTTGCCTGCGTGGATACCCGGCAGTTATTTAATCCGCGACTTTGCTCGCAATATCATTGAAATTTCGGCCAGCGATGAACGCGGCGCAGTTGCGCTAAAGCAGTTGGATAAACATAGTTGGCAGGCCGCCAATACCGCGAACAGCGAGTTGCAGGTTGAATGCGTGGTTTATGCCTTCGACACCTCAGTGCGCAGCGCCTATTTGGATGGCTTGCGTGGCTTCTTTAACGGCACAAGTTTGTTTCTGCAGGTTGATGGTGCCGCGTCACAAGCCTGTGAGTTGGAGCTGGTTCAACCCTCAGGTGCACTGGCAGATTGGCAAGCGGCCACTGGTCTGAACGCTGTTGAAGTTAACGCTAACGGCTTCGGTCGCTACCGGGCTGATAATTACCAGCAGCTGATCGACTGCCCGTTTGAAATGGGCGGTGCGGCGAGTGAGTTTGAACGTATTGAATTTAAGGCCGCCGGGGTGCCGCACAGCATAGTGCTGAACGGACGGCATAGCGTTGACGCGGAACAGTTAGCCGCTGACTTACAGAAAGTCTGCGAACAGCAAATTAGCCTGTTCGGTAAGCAACCGCCGTTTGAAAGCTATGTATTTCTGACTCAGATTACTACCGGCAGTTATGGCGGTTTGGAGCATATGAACTCCACCGCGCTGGTCTGCGGTCGCGACGATTTGCCTTTGCCGGGTGATAAAGACAGAACTGAAAGTTACCGTCAGTTTCTTGGGCTATGCAGCCACGAATATTTCCACTGTTGGAATGTCAAACGCATTCTGCCATTGGCTTTTGCCGAAGCATTTGCTGCGGGTGATTTACAGCAAGAAGTTTACAGCGGTCTGCTATGGGCGTTTGAAGGCATCACTTCGTACTACGACGACTTAGCGCTGGTACGTTCAGGCCTGATTTCTGCCGATCAATACGTAGAGCTGTTGGGCCAGACTATTACCCGGGTTTGTCGCGGCGAAGGCCGCAAGCTGCAGTCGGTTTTTGATTCGAGCTTTAACGCCTGGAGTAAGTTCTACAAGCAGGACGCCAACGCGGCGAACGCCATTGTTAGTTACTACACCAAGGGCAGCTTAATTACGCTGGCGTTAGATTTAACGCTGCGTAAGCACGGTAAATCGCTGGATGACGTGATGCAGCTGCTTTGGAAGCAATACGGCGCAGGGCAAGGTGTACCTGAGCACGGTATACAGCCGCTGGTTGAGCAAGTTGCGGGCGAATCACTAGAAGATTTTTTCCAGCGCTATGTTTATGGCGTCGAAGACCCGCCACTGGCCGAGCTGCTTGCAGAAATGGCTATTAATTTGAACTGGCGGCAGTCAGCGGGGCCGGCCGACAAGGGTGGCAAAGCTGATGACAAAGCGACCGGGCGGCGCGGCTTCGGAGCGATGGTTGCGGCTGACGGCAAAGTGCAAGCCGTTACTAACGGCAGCCCGGCCGAGCGGGCCGGTTTAGCACCGGGCGATGTAATGCTGGCTTTGAATGGTTATAAAGTCGGCACCGCAATGGATAAGTTGGTTCAACAGCAGACGATTGGCGGCGAGGTTGAGCTACATATTTTCCGTGACGAGCAACTACTGTTACTGAACTTGCCTATTGAAACTGAGCCACAGAATACTGCTTACCTAACG
>CAJQNE010000353.1 GCA_905479545.1 uncultured Gammaproteobacteria bacterium
TGCTCCACCGTGCCATTCTCGGCAGCTTCGAACGCTTCCTCGGCATTCTTATTGAAAACTACGCGGGCAACCTACCGCTGTGGTTGGCACCGACACAAGTCGTTGTCGCTACCATCGTCTCAGATGCCGATGACTATGCAGAGAAAGTTGTCGCTGAGCTAAAAGCCGCAGGCATTCGCGCCGAGCTCGACACCCGCAACGAGAAGATTAACTACAAGGTGCGTGAGCACAGCCACACCAAAGTGCCGGTAATTCTGGCGATTGGTCGCCGTGAAGCGGAAGAAGGCACGGTAGCGATGCGACGCTTTGGCGTTCGTCAGCAACAGTTTGTTTCGTTGGATGAAGCGAAGCAGGAGTTGCTGGTGGAGATTGCTGAGAAGCGGTTACCGGCGTCGGTGTTGGCGGAGCAAGCAGAAGCGACGGTATAACCGGCCAAGCGGATTCCTGCTAACGCCCTCAGGGCAAAGCCCAACATGATTAAACAAGCCGGCTTACTTCGTTAAGCCGGCTTTCTACATTATCAATCCTGAAAACCCGGCCTATTCAGCAGACATTTCCCTACCAGTGCTTGCTATGACTAATAACTGCCGACTCCTGCCGCGCGGAAGAGTGCAACTATTAAACCCCGTCATTACAAACAGAATGCGACATAACTCTTCTCCATAATTATCCGGTCACAGTTTTGCTGTTACCGCCTGCACACCTGTGCTTAAATTAAACATAGAATTGATTTTTATAAAATAACTATGTTCCGCGTTGCGGAGGAGATTCTTTATGAACCACCAACCACTAATTGCCCGACTTCAGCGCTATGGGCTGCTTTTCATGGTGTTAATGGTCATGACGGCCTGCGGCTCATCAAATTCACCAGCCAACGACATCCCGCCTGACGAAATGGCAGGAAACCCAAACAATACCGGTGATTCTAACGACGGCCCCGAACCCACCGATAATGGCGATGGCGATGGTAGTGATTCTGGTAGCGATGATAATGCCGATGACAATAGCGACCAGCCAGACCAACGGTGCCAGCTTTCGCCGCCGCTACAGGTCGCACAGGCGTTACTGGATGCGAGCTTAGTTTGTTCAGAAGACTTATCTGGCATTTCCCAATCACCTGTATTGCTAGTGCCCGGCACAGCCAATACGCCGGATTCTGAATTTTCCTGGAACTACGTACCCGCACTAACCGACCTGGGCATTCCTTTCTGCACTGTTGAGCCGCCATTGGCTAATTTGGGTGACGCACAAATATCCGCTGAGTATGTAGTCAACGCTATTCGCACCATGGCAAACGCTAGTTCACGCAAGGTAAAAATTATCGGTTACAGCCAGGGCGGCATGATGCCGCGTTGGGCGCTGAAGTACTGGCCGGACACACGAGAATTAGTTGATGAATTTGTCAGCTTATCGGCCTCTAATCACGGCACGATCACTGCGCGGGCTAGTTGTAGTTTTGCCTGCGACCCGGCCTTTTGGCAACAGCGGGATGACTCGTTGTTTCTGGCCGCGCTCAATGACGGCCCCGAAACTTTCCCAGGCATTGACTACAGTAGTGTATATACCAACCTGGATGAGGTGGTGGTGCCCAACTCAGGACCTAACGCATCTTCGATACTCATTGGCGGCGGAGATAACGTGGTGAATATTGCCCTACAGCAAGTTTGCCCACTCAATATTGCCGACCACTTCGCCATTGGTACTTATGACGCAGTAGCTTGGGCGCTGGCACTTGACGCGATACAAAACGACGGTCCGGCCGTACCCTCGCGCCTTCCGGGTTACGCTGGAATGAACGGCACGCAAGCAGCTTGCGCTACGGCATTTATGCCTGGAGTGAATCCGTTCACTTACCTGGCTGACTTAGTGAACCTGGGTATTGTTGCCGGACAAGCCATCGCAGCCTCGCCGGATGTAACCGCCGAACCATCCCTGGCGTGTTACACAGAAAGCCAAACCGGGTCCGAGTAGGCCCACTCCGGATCAATACTGGCAGCTGCAACAAATTAGTTAGTACTGCTATTTAGTGCTAACTAGCAGCTTGCCAGTCCGTACCCGCTGCGGGTGATTACCCACCTGCACTTTGGCAATCTCTTCCTCACTCTCAAAATCAATTACCGAAACCGTGTCGTCTTCGCTTACCGAAACATAACAATGCTTACCATTGGAACTATTGGTCGACCAATAAGGTTTGCCGCCGACTTCGAGAATTTTGTAAGAAAAGTCATCGCGGCTGACAATCGTCGCGTAGTCGGACATGGTGCCTGCCACGCAGAACTTCGTACCTTGCTCGTTAAGTGCTAAGCCATGATGGGCGGAGTTGAGCTGATACTTGCGCAGCGGTAAGTCTTTGATTTTATCGGCAACGGGCAGTTTGGCTATGCGGGTGACTTTCTTGGTTTCAAAATCGTATTCAACAAAGCCATGCATAAACGACACTTGCAGATAGGCAAAACGCTCATCGGGTGACATTGCCATTGGCCTTACGGCCGAATCTATCCAGGGCTCACCGTACTCTTCCAGTTTATCGCCGATATTGAACTGCTCAATGACCTGATAGCTGTTGGCATCAACGACCTGAAACAGCCGGTCGCCTTTTATACCATCCAGCCAGGCCGACGTTGTAGGAACAAATACCCGACCAATGCTGGCGTGGTAGATGCGTTGCCCATCGTGTGAATAGTGGCTCTCATGCGGCTGATCGCCAGTTGCAAAACCGCCGACAATTTTGCCGGTGGCGGTATCGATGGCATGAACTTTACGGGCCATAGAGGCTGAGACGAGAAACGTTTTGCCATCCGGTGAGAGTGCCGCGTGATCGGCACGGTAGCCTTCAACGGGCGTACGCCAGGCGATTTTTCCAGTCAGTACATCCAACGCAATGGCATCTTTCAGGCTGGGGCGGGAGACGTATAAATAGCGACCGTCTTTCGAGGGAAACAGGTCGTCGACTAACTGGTCGTTACCTTCACCAATAACATGACGGATAAAGCGGAAGGCACCGCGTTCAACAATGCTGTCGTTAATTTCTTCTATTCGCTGCTCTAAATCCGGCACGATATTGATGCGACGTAGCACTTCAAAAGTCTTCGGATCAAAAACGTCGGCCGTGCCATCCCAGTTACTACCCACCACCACTACGTCGCGTAACTCCGTGGCACTGGCATCAATTACCGGGTTCGCTGTTAGCTGCGGGCCTACCGGACTCACCGCACGCGTTAGCCAAATAAGGCCAGCAATAACGGCCAACACGATGAGTAACAGCAGGAATTTAATTACACGCATAAGTATCTCGACTGGGCAGTTTTATTTTTATAAAAGTAAGCGATTTGCAGGCTAGCACATGTCGCCACAAGCTCAAGCCTTCACAGCACATTGCCGCAGCTAAGAAAAAGCCAGTTGCAGTAGCGACTGGCTTAGTTAATAAATCTAAAGTGAAGGGAGTTCCTATTCTAAATTCCCGTCGCACTGTTTCGTTAAACAGTGCGACATAGATGACTTACTACGACACCTTATCCAAGGCCTGACTAACATCGGCGATAATGTCGTCGATATTTTCAATGCCGACTGAAATACGAACCATATCGGCGCTGGTGCCGGACGCAGCGAGCTCTTCTTCGTTGAGCTGACGATGGGTTGTTGAGGCCGGGTGGCAGGCGAGCGATTTAGCGTCACCAATATTCACCAGCCGCAAGATCATTTCCAGTGCATCAATAAACTGAGCACCCGCCTCAGCACCGCCTTGAATGCCAAAACTTAGAATACCCGAGGCCTTACCGCCGGTGATTTTCTGGCAAGTTTCGTTGTAGGGGCTATCCGGCAACGCAGCGTAATTAACCCAATTGACCTTATCGTGATTATTGAGATACTGAGCGAGCTTCTCGGCATTTTCGCAATGTCGTTCCATACGCAGCCCAAGGGTTTCTAAACCCTGCAGAATCTGGAAGGAGTTCATCGGCGAAATAGCTGCACCGGTATTTCGGAGTGGCACCACACGACAGCGACCGATGTAAGCCGCTGCTTCGAATGCCTCGGTATACACCACGCCGTGATAAGAGGGGTCTGGCGTATTCATTACCGGAAAGCGCTCTTTGTTCGCGACCCAGTCAAACCTGCCGGAATCGACAATCATGCCACCAATGGTCGTGCCATGACCGGCGATATACTTTGTTAATGAGTGCACGACTATATGAGCGCCCAGATCAAACGGCCGGCAGAGGTATGGCGTCGCTACCGTGTTGTCTACTATCAGCGGCACGCCATGTTTGTTAGCAATGTCGGCCAGGCGCTGAATGTCGACAATATTGCCTGCAGGGTTACCAATCGACTCACAAAAAATAGCTTTGGTTTTAGCATCAATGGCTGCTTCAAAACCCGCAAAATCGTCGGCCGAAATCATTCGCGCTTCGATCCCCTGCCGAGGCAAAGTATGCGCGAACAGGTTGTAGGTACCACCGTATAACTGGCTGGTACTGACAATATTGTCGCCGGTTTCACAGATGCACTGCAGTGCATAGGTAATGGCCGCCATTCCCGACGCTACTGCCAAGCCACCGATACCACCCTCCATTGCCGCAATACGCTGCTCCAGCACGTCGGCGGTAGGGTTCATGATGCGGGTGTAGATATTGCCGGGTACTGCAAGGTTAAATAAATCAGCGCCGTGCTGGGTGTTATCAAAGGTGTACGACGTCGTCATATAAATCGGCACTGCCGCCGATTTTGTCGTGGTTTCGGAGGTATAACCGTGGTGCAGCGCGAGTGATTCAAGTTTCATTATTGATGCCTTTCTTACTGGGTCAGGAGTAAGTCAGGAGTGTAGAACAGTCCACTACAGCGGGCAAAACCTGCGAACGAAGGCCGCAGTGTAGCCTGCTGTAGTCCGACAATTATTTATACTGCCGCAGATTTCTCCCAGCCCACCAACGTCAACGTTGCCAACACCGCGATCGCCAAGCCAATCCACGGCGAGAATAGTGCCAGCGCCATGGCGATTAACAAGGCGGTGCCACGTTCGGTAGAATTTTTTGTCATTTCCATCGCCACATAAGCGCAGGCAAAGCCGGTAAGGATGAGCGTTAACGACAACGCAACCCCAAGCAGCGGCTTAAGACCGGTCAGCAGCGGCAGCATAAAGTAGATAATCGGCAGGCCCATAAGGGCGAATGAGCTAATACCATCGTGCAAGCTGCGACCACCAGCAGCGCCATCTTTCCAGCGTTGCACCACCAATACGTGGATACCGGTCCACAAGGCACCCTGAGTCGGGAAAAACGGCGAGCTGAGACCCATAAACAGGTTGCGCAAACCGGTCGCCAGATGCGAGCGAGTGGGGTTGATATCAACATGTTCGTCGGGCCGGTTTGGTTGTGCTTCGCGGATTACCGCATTACCGGTTACCCAATCGCCAAACAACAATACGTAGGCCACGAGCACCAGTGGCAACGAGGCCTGAAACATTTCCAGCGATGGCCAGCCAAGGTGGAACGGCGAGGTTTTGGCCAAGGTGTCGGCCAGCGGCGGCCAGAGAATACCCCACTGAATATCGTAAGTGACTTCGCCTACCAGCGGGCCAATAATGGCCGCTGCAAGAAAACCCGGCAATAAGCCAAAGCTAGCCAGTATCGCTAACGGTTTTGATTTGAGCTTGGCTTTGGCGAACGGTATCGAAAAGATGAATACCAGACTAATTGCACAGGCAACGGTAATAGAAATAGGCGTTACATTGAGAAAGCGCTCAGCGTCGTCGACAAAAACCTGCTTAAACGCCGCAACTGCCGCACCGAGTATAAAGCCTGCCTTGAGCACATCCGGTATCCACTGCATAAGCTTTTTGCCAATGCCGCTTACCCCGAGTATTAGTAACAAAGCGGTAAAATTCAGCGACAGCGCGGCCATTAGCTGAAAGCGCTCAGCGGGGTTGTCGTACTCTTTGAGTACGAAGCCAAGCACTAGCGGTAATACCGGCGTAATCCAGCCCGGTTGGTACGGTTCACCGAATACAAATATCGCTGAGACAATCAGCGTGGTGTGAATCATCGTCGCAGCAACGGCTTCTTCAAAACTCAAGCCGAAATAGGCAGTGAGAATCGGCACCAACGCCAAACCGGTAGCGGCGGATACCAGCAGCCCCTGAATGAATTCCGGCCACTGTAGTTTTACGTGATAAAAAGGAACTCGCGCCGTAAACGGCCCCCAGTTCCAACCAGGCTGCACTGCACCGTGTTCGCGTTTCATTGCCTTTCCCCTTATCGCACCGCTTATGCGGTTAGTTATAGGGAAAGTTATACCTGATATTAAGCAGACATGTAATTGTTAGCCACCGGATAGCTTACCAACCGATATGACGCAGGTCGGCAGCCGATGCAGCCGCTGGTTGTACGATGCTATTTAACGACCCGTAGTGACGGCTTAGGCCGGGGCTTACTGCCGCCGGGGTTGTCATCAGGGCCATTGCCGTCGGGGTCATCATCATCATCGGCTTCAGCGTTGCCGGATGTGCCGCTTTTAACGACCCCGAGAGCGGGGCCTGTTGCGGAAGTTTTACCGCCGGGTTTGGGCGCACCGGCAACGTCAGCCGGATTGGTTTCCGCCGGAACACCGAATACCATCCCTTCACCGTTTTCACTGGCGTAGAGCGCTAGAATGGCATCAATCGGAACGACAACCTCCATGGGCGCACCACTAAAACGCGCGCTAAACATAATGTATTCGTCGCCCATCTCGAGCCCACGAATCGCACTAGGGCTGAGGTTCAGGACTATTTTGTCGTCTTTAACGTGCTGCAACGGCACCACGGTTTCTGGCAGCCGGGTGTCAACCAACAAATACGGGGAGCAGTTATTATCAAGAATCCACTCGTACAGCGCCCGCAACAAGTACGGCCGACGTGAGGTCATTTCCGGTAGTTGGTCAGTCATAGTTCCGGGCTAGATTAAGCGACACAAAAAATTGTTGTTAGACAGCATTGAGGTGCCCGCCGCTTTACCTGATGCCAAAGCAGCGGGCAGGAGCAGTTACATATAGTCCTGCATTTCGCGTTCGATTTCACTTAGCGAGTTCTGAAAACCTTCGCGATCAAAAATCTTGTCCGCATAAGCTTTTACCGCTTTGGCGGTGTCTGGCAGTTCAATGCCCTGCTCCTGCAAACGCCACAAAATTGGCGCAAGTGTCGCATCGACCAGCGAATATTCTTCGTTCATGAAGAACGGCTTCATTTCGAATATTTCGTTGCTGGCAGTTACCGTTTCACGCAAAATTTTCCGGGCTTTGCTGGCCGCACGGTCGGTTTTGGCAGTCAGGATATCGTTGTACTGGCCATACCAATCCTGTTCGATCCGGTACATCGCCAAACGGAAAGTAGCCCGCTGTACCGGGTCAACCGGCATAAGCGGCGGATGCGGGAAGCGCTCGTCTACGTATTCACAGATAACCCGTGGCTCATACAACACCAGATCACGATCAACCAACGTCGGCTGGACGTTGTAGGGGTTAAGCTCTACCAATTCAGCCTGAGCGGCTTCGGTGTCGAGTTCAACAATATCGTAGTTAACATTCTTCTCGGCCATAACGACGCGAACACGGTGGCTCTGCGGGTCATCTGGCTGCGAGAACAGCGTCATAATTGAGCGGCGATTAGCGGCTACTGACATGGGTAACTCCTTTGAGGCGATTGAGGTCGCCAATAATTATGTGCACAGCGGGGCAAACGCCCAGCCAAAAAACGAAAGCCCGACGCAGTAACAACTGGGCCGGGCTGGCCGGATTTAACAGCGATTGGCGCTGCTAAACCCGTTTCGCGTTACTTAATGTCTTTCCAGTATTCGCGGTTCAACAGCCACGCCATAATGAAGAAGATAAACAAGAAGAACAGAACCTTCACGCCCAACTCGCGGCGGCGTTTCTGGATCGGCTCGGCGGCATAGACCATAAAGTTGGTCAGATCACCAACATAACGATCGTATTCGTCGAGGCTCATATTGCCTGGCTCGATTAGCTTGAAGGTCGCAGCGCCTACTTTGTAGCTGCCGTCTTCAGCGTGACCATCGCCATGGCCACCAGCAGCTTCGCCGTGGTCGTCACCATGATGCTGGCCGTCGTCCACCAACTCCGCTAAACCCTGCTTAGCCTGCAGCACATGCGGCATGCTGGCGCCGGGCAGTACAACGTTATTGACACCAAAGGTACGATCAGGCGCGGCATAAAACGAGCGCAGATAGGTATAAACCCAATCAGCACCGCGGGCACGAGCCGTTAGCGTCAAATCCGGCGGCGGGTTACCAAACCACTGTTTCGACTGGTCGGCGGGCATATTGATTTCCATCGTTGCGCCGAAGCTGACATCCGAAAACATCAGGTTTTCGCGAACCTGCTCTTCGCTCAAGCCAAGATCTTTTGCCATACGGCTGTAGCGCAGGAATTTCATCCCGTGACAACCCATGCAATTATTAACGAAAATCTGTGCACCACGCTGCAGCGAACGTTCGTTGCCAACATCGACCGGTGCTTTGTCCAGCTGAATATCGCCAGCAGCCAGTGCCGGCAAAGACAGGGCTGTTAACGGCAGCGCGAGCAGAACGGTACTTAATAGTTTTTTCATTCTTTAGTCCTTTTCGCTACTAGTGCGGCTTAAACGTTACGCGGTCGGGAACCGGCTTAGTTTTATCCAGCTTCGAGTAAATCGGCATTAGCAGGAAGAATGCGAAATACAGAATCGTGCCAATCTGGGCAATTAAGGTTTTCGTCGGCGTTGGTGCCTTGGTACCGAGGTACAGCAGCACAAAGAACGTGACGACAAAAATTGCTATTGCCGATTTGAAAACCGGACCCTTGTAACGAATAGAACGAACCGGA
>CAJQNE010000354.1 GCA_905479545.1 uncultured Gammaproteobacteria bacterium
TTCGGTTCCAGGGAAATTATGCATAAAAAAATCCACGGCTTTGCCTTTTGCGACAGACCCGTGTTCTTGTAATCCAAGTTCAGTTCTGTGGAATTTAATAGCATATAGGCCTGCTATATCTGTCACAGATGGGTCGTCAGATTGAAGGCAATCCCTCAATGCTTTTTTATCTTTCAGTGAAAGCTCAGAAAACGATACTTCTGATTTTGCTAGCGCCTTATTTTCATCTAAGAGCTTAGCTGAAAGCCCTTGGTTCGAAACGAATATAAGTCGCTTTCCATAGCCCAAAAATTTCTTATGATTATCGTAGAGCTTATGAAGAACTGAATCATTGCTAACCGTACATTTCGTTAGGTTAGCAATCGTCCAGTTGGTAGCAACGGGCCTAGTTTTGATCTGAAAAAAATCTGCTTTCTCTGGATCTGTGCTGGAATCGAGGATCAGAACATCGTCATGATGTTCAAAAATAAATAAATAGTCATCAGCAGCTTCGTGCCGCATCAAAAGCTCACAAAAACTCCAGTTGTGCTGAAACGCGAATCTATTAGACGCCGTTGACCCACCTTTTTCCCGTGGGGCAGAGCTCGACAAGTCATCCAAGAAGTCATTAGGCAAATTATTGTCCAATACCGATAACAGATCGGCCAAACAGGTTTAATCTAACCAATCATCACACATTAATCGGTTCGTTGATATGCTCTATGCGTACAGGGGGTATTGCCACGAGGCTGAGAAAGCACCCGGAGCCAGTCGACCTGAGTCCTTATATTTTTCACCGCAATAATTCGACGAGTACCGGTCGTCACAAACTGTTTATCTACCTAGTCGTTCACTAAGTACCCGAGCCTTCAATATTGATGTGTAACTGGTCAATAACATCTTTAATCGCCTTGGCGTTCAAACCTTTGTCAGCCAATAACTCCGGCAATACGGCTTTCATGATGTAATTGATCGTTGCTGCGCCAGGCGCAACCGTGCCCTCTCTCATCCGGTTAATATGTTGCACCCGGTAAGACCTGCCCACTGCCGCATTAAGACTTTTGATGGCGTCACCTTCAGAAACACCGGCCTTAGCCAAGGTAGCCCTCCAGCTCGTCACTAAATTTTTACCTGTTACCTTGTCGTGCACGGCGATCACCCTATAAATGTGAAATACAAAACATCTAAATACCATCCTTAGCCGCATTCTGGCGCCCAACTTCCAACCACTCCCGCTTATTGCTGGCAAGACGATCTTCAGACCAGCCAGCATCTCGCTTTTAGGTCGGCACAGCCTCAAGCCCAGCCAGCTCGATACTTTCTGAAGCACCAGACATGGGGCGAGCTAGACCTGAAGTATCACCGCATGCACAGGCAGTAAAAAACATGCGCACTATATCAGTAACCTCCACCCTTCCAGCCAGCCGCTTGACCGCCTTCGAATTGCTGAGCACCGCGGTAGCATTTCGTTGTTCGTCAGTAACCTCTAACCGTACATCAACGATCATGATATCGCCTTCGCAGCCGCCCGCTGAATTTCAGTAATCCGGGAGACTAACCAATTGCCTTACAGGTGCAGTGCGACAGGAGCGTTGAAAGAGCGAAGCGGGCAACCCCGGCAACCAGGGTATGAATCATAATGTTTAATTACGTCTGCAGAAATAGTTCTATGTGACTATTAATGAAACCGCTTAACGGTTAGCTCACAGCAGATTGAACAACTAAATAACTTGCTTTCACTCCACCCAGATCGTCGTTGGTGAGCAGCAGCCGGCCTAGCCGCAAAGCGGTCTACACGGGGCAACGGCCAAATCTCAGGAAATCTGCGGCAAGTTATTAAGCCAAAAACAGTAATGCTGTATACTTTTCTTGCGAGTTAGTTGCCTCTAAATCGCACCGCCGCAAGGCGGTCGCCAGTGTGAGTTGCCTCTTAGGCTGGCACTAATAGCCCCGCCAGGCTTTCTGGCGGGGTTATTTTTATCAACCAACCATTTGTACAGCTTGCTGCGCGGCTTGCTCCGCCCGACGCTGGTCTACCGCTTCGACTTTCTCCATTAGGAAAACCGAGGCTTTAGATGCCGCTGCTGCCGCTTTGAAAACCAGTTTTTTATCGTTCCGCAATGCCGTCAACCAGTGTGCAATATAGCTTTCGTGCTGCAATTGCCCTTTCAGTCCAAGCTCGGCACATAGTTGAGCGGAAGCGCTTTCGGCGCAAAGCTCTTCATAAGCATATTGTTGTTTTTGCGTGTCTCCCGCCACGCTCATATCTACGTCAAGGCGACGTTTAGCAAATGACCAATGCGCCAGCTCGTGCGCTGCTGTGCAATAAAAATCCTCAGCCGTTGCGAAGCGTGTCCGGCTAGGTAGGTATATTTCATCGGTAGCAGGCCGGAAAAAAGCACGGTCGCCCGACTCGGTAATTTTAGCCCCAGAACATTCAATCAAATGCTCGGCGCGTTCAATGGGCGAAAACTCAGGATGAAAAGTAGGTTCAACCACTGTAGGGGTTTCTATGCCTTCGCACTGCTCAACATTAAAAACGCTGTAACCACGCATCACAGGGATTTTGACAATCTCGCCACTTTCTTCGCTGGTTTTCTCATAATTTTTGAAGAACACAATGTGCGTTGATGACTCGCCCTTTTTCACATTGCCGCCAAGCTCTTTGGCTTGTTTGAAGGTTAGCCAGTATGGCGACTTATAACCGTCAACATGCGAGCCACACCACAAAACCAAGCGGTTAATACCGTTGTAAGCTTTTTTAGAAACCAGGTTCACCGGCGTTTGTGCTACGTCCTGCGACCACGGGCATTCCCAAGGTCGAACACCGAGTTCGAGAGCCGCAATAATTGAATCTGTCACCTGTTGGTGAATGTCTTTTCTAGCTGCTGAATTACCCATTTTAGTTACCTCTAAGTTTAAGTGAATGGCCTTGCCTGACCATGGTTTATAATAGTCTTTTTTGACTATTATTGCAACCGTTTAACGGTTAAACACCAGTACTTCGAGCAACTAAATATCTTGCATTTACCTCACCCAGATCGTCGGTGGTGAGCACCCGCCGGAGGCAGGCTTTTTATAACTTGGTCGCCATTGGCGACACCGACCCGGTTGTTAATGAGCACGAACCTTCAGGGGTCTGAAGATCGCCCTGACGGAGCCTGCACGATGCCGTGAAGCCGCCGTTGGGGTTCGGTAACAAGGAGCAAAGGGAGGAACGACCGTACCTTGTTACCGGGCAACGACGGTGGCAGGCATCAGTAAGTGCAGGTTCGACAGGGCGAATCGGCTTCACCCGGAGCGAAGTCGCAACCGGCCTGACCGCTCGCGGTCAGCACTGCTGGCTTGCATCAGTCTGGCAACAGAGGTGAACGGAATGAAGTGGCATCCGGCCGGGTCGGATGTCGACGCAGTGCAGAGAACCGGCGGCGTCAGTCTGATGCAACAGCAACATCGGCTGCGAAGCAGACCACCCCTAACGCACCGCGTTTACAACGTACGGAAGGCTGTCGCGAAGCGTGAGCCTTGCCTTAATCGTTAATGCAGTACCGCTGCCCGGACAAAGGATCGTTACCGACAGGCGAAAACCAACGGTTTGAGGGAGCGCAGCGACTAAAGCCTGGTCGCCGAAGGCGATGGCCTAAATATCCGGGCCTTCTATCCCGTGTTTAACATAGCAGTACTCGTAATAACCGCTGCGAAGAAAGACAGAACCAAACAAAATGCAGTCAAAGATCCAACGTAGCTTGAC
>CAJQNE010000355.1 GCA_905479545.1 uncultured Gammaproteobacteria bacterium
GTTGAGTGGCGACTGACTGCTGATAGCGCCGATGCCGATGATTTTCAAATGGACAGTGGTCGTTTGGTGTTTGCTCCCGGCACGCTGCAGCAGTCCATTACGGTGGCATTAACGCAGGAATGTGACCAAGAGCCGGACGAGCAATTGCTAGTCCGGTTGAGCAATCCGGTGAATGCCGAACTCGCCGATGCAACGGCAATCGGCACGGTGATAAACGACGACCTGGCCGATGCATTTCCGGCAGGTACCGGCGGCTTACTACGGGCAGGCGCGGCGGAAGATTTGCTGCGCATTCCAATCGGCGTGCCACTCGGTGGTTACTTACGTCCTCCCGTAGGCGCTGACTTTTTCCCTGCCGGCGAAGCGTTTCTTGATGCTGATGCTCAAGGCTTTTTCGCCGCGCTGGCTGAGCGTTTTCCCATGGGCAGCGACCACGACGGTGTGCCGCTGGCACCGCTGCCAGAAGAATTACGTGCAGCCAGCTCGCCTTACGCCACCTACTCGCCGCCATCGCGTGGCTATTTTGATTCACTGATAACCAAGGCTGTCGCGTTAGATAACGGCGAAAAAGTTGTAGTGATCGTTAAGACCGATCTGATCGCCATGCTCGACGAGCTGCCGGTAGAAATCGGTGCATTGGTATTAGAGCGCACCGGCATCGATTTGGGCGATGGACTGATAATGACCGGCACTCACACCCACGATGGCCCTGGCGCGTTGGCGAATAACTCCATCCGCTACTTTTGGCTGGCGACCGATAGCTATAAGCCGGAAATTAAGCAATTACTGGTTGAAGAATTAACCCGGGTGGTGATCGCCGCATTGGACAATATGGTGCCGGCCCGATTTGGATACGCAATGGGTCAGGAAAACCGGGCTAATTCGCTGAATTCTTTCCGCCGCAGTCGCGGCATTTATAGTGAAGAGCGGATTGCCGAGCAGAACCTGTTTCGCCGTCGAATTGGCGTTGTGCGGGTAGACGAAGTCAATGCCACTGGCCAGCCGGTTCGACCGTTGGCGGCAATCATCAATTACTCGGCGCACGGCATTGCTTTTTCCATCGACAACTTTCTGTTTTCTGGTGATGTGACCTCCGCTGCTGAACGTGAATTCGAAGCAGGCTTCGATGAGCCGATGGTCGCGATGTATATTCAAAGCGCCGTCGGTGATGTCAGCCCGCGAGCGGATGGCGGGCCAACGCTGGTTAGAATCGAGCGCTTCGGCAAGCTATTGGCGCCGCAAGCGCGGGCGATTTATGACGACATTTCCAACTACGATGATCGCCCGGCGATGCGGACCGCAACCCAGCGGATCGTATTGGATTTGCCGCGGCTCGACTACAGCAATAATGAATATCCGCATCAATTCGGTGCAGCGCAGTGCAATAACAATGGCATGGAAGACTGCATACCCGCGCCGTCGCCCGATGCCGACGACCTTGCCGACAATGGAGTTGGCGAAAATGCCGCATTTTTGCCGACCGATACCCGCATAGCCGTGCTGCGGATTGGCTCAGCGCTGTTTCTGGTGCAGCCCGGCGAGCCGCTTACCGAATACGGCCTGCGGCTAATTGAAGACTCGCCGCTGGCCGCCGACAACACCTTTGTTTTTGGTCTTGCTCAGGATCACGTCGGCTATATTTTGCCGAATCTCAAAGAAGACTGGTTGCTCGGCGGTACCGAAGGCACAACCACGTTCTGGGGATGGAAACAGGGTGGTCGGCTCCGCAGTGCGACCGCCGAACTAACCGCTGCACTCACTTGCGGCGCGTTGCCGGATAACGAATTTGAAGTCGATTATGTGGTTGATAGCTTCGTACCTGCCGAACCAACGCCGTCCCTGCAGCCCGGCAGGCTGGTTATCGAAACTAATGATATTCAACGTTTCGAAACCACCGAATTTGCCTGGGAGGGTGGCGATCCGGTTATCGACTTTCCTGCCGTCGCGATGGAAATTCAGCAGCCCGACGGCAGTTGGCAAGTCGCCACCCGTAATAACGGTAAGCCGCTCACCAGCTTTTATGAAATGCACCTGCAATATGCGTTAACCAATGGTGCGCATGTCTACACCGTCGAGTTTGAAGCTCCGCTGGATTGGCCGCTAGGCCGGTACCGTATTGTTGTTGACGGTGTTGCGTTGCAAGGGCCGGGTTCGGCAAGCTATCGCATAGAATCCGAGCCATTCGCAGTCGAAGTAGCCACTACCTTGCAACTTAGTGCAGTGGAGCGCGTGGGCGATAGTTTAGAAGCAGCGCTTAGCTATACGCCGTTGCCGGACAACTACCGCGTTATCGACCCCGAAGTTCAATCCGACCAAGCGGCTCCGGTCCGTCAGGGTCAGGTCGATTTTATTGTCGGTGGCCAGGTGTTGAGCGATGATGAACCTGATGTGGAAGATCGCGATGGCCAGCTAGTCGCGATTTACCGGGTAACCAGCAGCGCGGATGCTGATAGTGCGACCGGAATAGACAGCTTCGGCAATACCAGTCAGCAGTAAACAACGAGATTAGCGAACCGCTTTCTTACTCGCGTGGAAACTACAGTTGTCTGTTGCGACAGCGGTTAATCGTCAGCATTGGAAATCGGCGAGCGCCTTGGGTTTTGCAGTGCAGCATTATGCCACTCAGTTGGGTATAATTCGCATTCTCATTTAGACCGGACCGCTCCCAATGATTCCTCGAATTGGCGCAGGCCTTGCGCCCGCACTCTGTTTTGCGGTTTTAGCGCTCCTATTGCTTACTGCCTGCGGTGAAAAACACTCGGCTGAAGCAAAGGCAGCAGCGAAAATTACCGCAGCTCAACAGGCTGCTATGACTGCAGTCAGCGACATTGTGGCGTTGATGTATGCCGACGCCGCGAGCGCTGGCGAAACCCTGCAGCAAAAGGTACGACAGCTCCTCGCGAATCCTACGACGGCCAACTTAAAAGCCGCTCGTGAAGCTTATTCAGCGGCGCGGGTCGCTTATCAGCCAAGCGAATTTATGCGCTTTGATGAGGCATTCATTAAAACCGCGCCGGGCGACGATGGCGGTTTGGCGAGTGTCGATAGCTGGGAGGGACAGGTAAATGCCTGGCCACTCGACGAGGCCTTGATTGACTATGTGAGTCCGGCGTATAGCGGCGGCAAGCCCGCTAACAACGCCAGCATTATTGGCAGTAAGCAGTTAGTGATAAACGGTGAGCAGCGAGACACCTCGGTGATTGATCGCGAGCTGCTTGTCAGTCTTAACGAGATTGGCGGTTCTGAGGCTAATGTTGCGACGGGCTATCATGCCATTGAGTTTTTGCTCTGGGGGCAGGACCTTTCGCAAGCCAAAGGCCGGGCTGGTCAACGGCCCGCGACTGACTACGCGACGGGTGCGGCTTGCACAGGCGGCAATTGTGATCGTCGTGGTCAGTACCTAACCGTAGTAACTGAGTTGCTGGTGGCAGACCTGAATGCAATGGCTGCTGAATGGCAGCCAGGCAACGACAGCAGTAAAACCCTGCGCAGTGATTTTCTCTCACTGGCACCAAAAGCAGCGACCCAGAGGTTGTTCTATGGCATTGGCAGCATCGCACTCGGCGAAACCGCCAGTGAGCGGATGCGGGTGGCGCGTATTTCGAATTCACCCGAAGACGAACATGAGTGCTTTAGCGACCTTTCGCACCGGGTTTATCACGCCGATGGCGTTGGTATTCAGGCGGCTTACCGTGGCGAATACCGGACGGCCAATGGAAAAACTGCCAAAGGCAGCGGCTTGGCCGCCGTTATTGCTGCGGCTTCAACCGAGGAAGAGGTAAATGTGAGTGCTGCTTTAGATAAAGCGATGGCGGCTCTGGGTTCATTGCGGGCCGCTGGCGACCACGGTGAAACCTTTGATTATTTGATCGCCGGCAACGATACCAACAAACTGGTTGCTAACGCTGAGGCTGGCCTGATCGAATTTACCGCAGCGTTGGAGCAAGCGGCCAAAGCCCTCGACATACGTGTTGATAGCGACGGTGGTAGCCTGTTCTGAACACGCGACGACTTAATGCGCAGACTGTAGCAGCGCTAATTTCTTTCACCTTCCTGTGCACATTTACGGCTTGTGAACGCGATCAGCCCACGGTGGAACCGGCTGCTGTCGCGATGCCCTCTGCTGCTTCGCAACCCGGT
>CAJQNE010000356.1 GCA_905479545.1 uncultured Gammaproteobacteria bacterium
CTGTAATCGTCTCAAAATCCGAGCCACTGTCGTAAACCAGTGAGAGGTCGTCAGCGCGGAAAATTGAGAACGAACGTGCCCCGTAAGAATAAAGCCGGTCAAAATCACCGTCGCCGTCGGTATCGCCGAGCATATTGGTGATTTCCAGGCGGCCGAGCTGATCGTTTGCTTGTAGGGCGGCAGCATTCGGGAAAGCGGTCGCATCCAGCTCCAAATCGTTGATTCGCTGTTCTTCAAAGCCGCGTGCATCGCCTTCGTTAGCGGTTACGATATAGTCAGCACCGCCTGCCTGATACCAGGCAATAGAATCAGGCTGGTACATACCCAGTGTTGGCCAGCTCTGAATGCTAATCGCGTCGTCCCGGTCGCTGGCGTCGAACTCATTGCCGGCCGCAGAATGGTCTTTGAAGCCGAGTGGCTTAATACTTTCTACGGTGGCGGTCGCGATATCGACAATCGCTATGGCATTGTTTTCCTGCAATGAAACCCAAGCCCTGGTGGAGTCGGCATTTACCGCGATGTATTCAGGCTCAAGGTCTTTAGCGACGGTCGGTGCATTGCCCTCATCAGGGCCGTAGATTCGCACGCCGGCGGCAGTAAGTGCGCTAAGCTGGGAGTTAAACGACGTGAAACCAGCGGTCGCTGTCGTCGCCGCAGTAATGCCATTACGCAGGTCAATAACTGTTACTGAGCCTTCGGGATCATTGCTGCCATCCGGCTCGCCCTCGTTGGCTGCCAACAGCCAGTTGCCATCTGGTGAGAACGTCACCATGTCGGGTAGGGCACCAGCGTTAAACAGGCGGGCTAGCTTTAAATCGCTCAATGTATACAGCGCGACATAACCATTGGCTTGTTTGTCATCGTTGGCCAACGCTACGGCAAGCAGGTCGCCATGAATGGCAACACTGTTCGGCCCACCCGCGTCGGTTGCCACAGTGGCCAGCGACAAACTGCCGGTTTTGGCAGGCGTAGCAGGCGCAGAAATATCAAGGATATCGATAGCTTCGTCAGCACCGTTCACCACAAACAGCCGCTGTCCAGTGCTGTCGTGGGCAACAATTTCGGCAGCCGAATCGTCAAAAATATTGGTTGCGTAACTACCCAGCAGGCGTAATTCCGGCTCACGCTCGGGTTCGTTCTCGTCGCAACCGGTGAGGCTAACAGTAGTACAGGCAAGTAATGGTAGGCTTAGCGCCACAACCAGAGAAAATTTCATCGTCCTTTCCCAAAGTAATGGCCACGCAAATTTGCGCAGCAGAACGACTATTGCAACAGCGCCTTGTGACGGTTTGGCGACAGGTTTGTGGCAGTTTTGTGTCTTAGCCATGCGCTAATAACCGGCTTTGTAGGCAGTGGGTTGAGCGAATGGTGCACTGGGCCGATGCGAAGAGACGGCCGCTCGTGGATAATCGATACCATAATTCACCTCAGCGACTTTGAACAGGCTAATCCCATGACCGTAATTCGCCAGAATGACCTAATCGATAGCGTAACCGATGCGCTGCAGTTTATTTCCTATTTCCACCCGGTCGACTTTATTCAGGCCGTGTATGAGGCATACCAGAAAGAGCAGAGCAAGGCCGCCAAGGATGCAATGGGCCAGATTCTGATTAACTCGCGGATGTGCGCAGAGGGCAAGCGGCCAATTTGTCAGGACACCGGCATCGTTACGGTATTCATCAAAGTCGGCATGGACGTGCAGTGGGACGCTGAAATGAGCGTTGCCGACATGATTAACGAGGGCGTGCGTCGCGCTTATAAGCATCCCGATAACGTACTCCGCGCCTCGATTCTGGCCGACCCTGCCGGTAAGCGCGAGAACACCAAGGACAACACGCCTGCCGTCATTCATATGGAGGTTGTCGAAGGCGACACAGTGGATATTCAGGTGGCAGCGAAGGGTGGCGGCTCAGAAGCTAAGTCTAAATTTGTGATGCTTAATCCCTCCGATAGCATTGTCGACTGGGTCGTGAAAACCGTCCCGACGATGGGCGCTGGTTGGTGTCCGCCCGGCATGCTGGGCATAGGCATTGGCGGCACCGCCGAAAAAGCGATGGTAATGGCGAAAGAGTCGCTAATGGACCCCGTTGATATTCATGAGCTGCGTGAGCGCGGCCCGCAAAACCGTGCAGAAGAGTTACGAATTGAGCTCATGGACGCGGTTAACGATCTTGGCATTGGTGCACAAGGCCTTGGCGGCTTGACCACCGTGCTGGATGTGAAAATTCGCGACTTCCCGACCCATGCCGCCAACCTGCCTGTGGCAATGATTCCCAACTGCGCTGCCACCCGCCACGCGCATTTTGTACTCGACGGCAGCGGCCCGCAGTTCCAGACCGCACCATCGCTTAACGATTGGCCAACCTACGAGGAGTTGGGTGCCAACGACGCCAGCAGTGCTGCGATAAAAGTAAACCTGGATACTGTCACGAAAGACGATATTCAAAACTGGAAGCCTGGCGACACGGTTTTGCTCAGCGGCAAAATGTACACCGGTCGCGATGCGGCACATAAAAAGATGACCGAGCTGTTTAAATCCGGCGGCAAGCTACCGGATGGTGTTGATCTGAACGGCAAGTTTATCTACTACGTTGGCCCGGTTGATCCTGTTCGTGAAGAGGTTGTAGGCCCTGCAGGCCCGACTACAGCAACCCGAATGGATAAGTTCACCGACTATGTATTAGACCAAACCGGCCTTATCGGCATGATCGGCAAAGCCGAACGCGGTCCGGTGGCACTCGAAGCCATTAAGAACCACAAAGTGGTTTATCTGATGGCGGTCGGCGGCTCTGCCTATCTAGTCTCTAAGGCCATTGTCGGCGCTAAAGTGGTGGCTTTCCCTGAACTGGGGATGGAGGCCATCTACGAGTTTGAAGTTAAAGATATGCCGGTAACCGTTGCAGTCGATAGCAAAGGCGAATCGGTGCACAACACCGGCCCGGCTGAGTGGAAAATCAAAATCGCTGACCTAAAAACCGCAGCGAGCTAGTTATCACTAAGCAAGTAACACAACAACAAGATAAGGCTGAAGACGTGGGCGCGGTGGGCGAGTCAGTAACTCTGGCCGTCGATATGATGAGTGGCGACCAGACATTGGCGACGCGTCTGAAGGCCTGCCGTCATTTTGCTGCCACCAACGAGAACGTAACGCTGTTGCTGGTGGGCGACGAAGCTACGCTGCGGGAGGGCTTGCGTCGCCGCGCAGATGATTGGCAGGTTATTCATGCGCCGGATGTGGTGGCGATGGATGAGCACCCCGCCAAGGCGTTACGGCACAAATCAGATTCTTCGTTGCACAAAGCATTGGAATTGGTTCGCGACGGCCAGGCTCAAGCCTGCATCAGCGCCGGAAATACCGGCGCGTTACTAGCTGTGTCCCGACATATCCTTGGCACGGTCAGTCCGGCTATTAAGCGCCCGGCCTTTATCGCACCGCTACCCGCGGAAGGCGGCGGCACCTGGATGTTGGATTTAGGCGCAAATTTAGAAGTATCCGCAGAGCAGCTATTGCAGTTCGCTCAAATGGGTTCTGTCGTCGCAACTAAAGCCGACGAGCCACCACCACGTATCGGCTTGCTAAATGTCGGCTCCGAATCAATGAAAGGGAGCAAGATCGTTCAGAACGCCGCCAAACTGCTGGAACAGTCCGGGTTGAACTATGTTGGCTTTGTTGAAGGTCACGATATTTTTACCGGCAAAGTCGATGTAGTCGTCTGTGACGGCATCACCGGTAATGTCGCGCTGAAATCTGCTGAAGGTGCTGGTGCCTTATTCCTGAAAAAACTCAGCGAAGCGTTGGATAAAGGCATGTTCACCAAAATAGCGCTGCTAGCTGCCCGGCGAGCGCTGAAAGCCGCCGCGCAGGAAATTGATCCCCGGCAATTTAACGGCGCCAGTTTTGTAGGCTTAAATGGCGTGGTGATTAAAAGCCACGGAGCGGCCGATAGCCTGGCGTTTGAAGTAGCGCTGGGTTATGCCGCAAAAGAGGCTAGGGCGGGTGTGCCGGAGGCTATTCGTCAGCTTATGGGTGAGAGTTAGTCGGCACATCGCTAACTTATCGGTCCCGGGTCAGCTGTCCCAACCAGGTGAATAGCCTTAATTTGACTGGTTGCTAATAGTAGGCAGAGCCAGGCTTCAAGTAGCGGAACCAAAATGCTTGTCAAACAATGCCGCTGCTTTCGCAGCAGCCTCTGGCGACAAATGCACGGATTTTGCCTTGCCAACCGGGTTGGAGGTGTGGCCTTTCTCGTGCAGTAAATTCATCAAGTCCCAATCAAAACTTTTCCACGCTCGGGGCGATTCTTTTTCTCCGTGACAACCTAGCCACAACAGAGCCAGCGCCACTTCAGTCAATTTCTGTTCGTTAATGTGATTTGGTAATGCCATATTCGTTACCGATGAGTTAGTTGAGTGACATTATCGCGAACGCTGAGCATCAGTTGCAACCGAAGGCTGCGTCGCGTTGGTGAAGCCAATGTTAGCCTGCAAGCGTTTGTTGGGTTTCACGACTTCCAAGAAAGGTCAGGCTTTCGCTGATGTGCCATACAATCTCGCAAGTACAAATTGATGAGGCTTTGATATGGAACACCCATCTCATCAGAAACACCCTTAAATTAACTAATCACATCATCACGCATGCGAATAGTTACTTGCCGCTTTAGCGTCGCTGCATAAGGGTTGTTCCGAGACTTCATCTGGGAAAAATCATATTCACTTTTCATGGCAATGATCCCTCGTAGTTGGTACGTTCTTTTGTTGTAGCTTTTCGATCTGAAAGTAGCCGGATATTATTCCCCTCAGCTCTCTCACAATGGCAAACCACTGATACTCGTGACCGATCACTTAGCCCGAGCATGATAAAACGGCCTTCGAGCTCTGAATTACTTGAAGCAAAGAATTGCCGAGCGTAATCATCAAAGAAGCCAAACTTGGCTTCCTAAAAAGAAACGCCATGCTTTCGAGCGTTAATTTCAGCTTTTTTAGGATCCCACCCGAGCTTAACCATACATAAATTGTATGTATGGTTAGATGGTGGTGCCAAGTGATACCCAGACAGTATGCCTTCCCATAGGCAGCCAAAAGCGACTGCCCTCCAACCAGCGCCGCCGTGGATTAATACCGCAACCGGCAAGCCGGTTGGCCGTATCAGAGCCATAATAGAAGTTACACATCTTCAATGGTAAAGCGCCTAAGCGTGGAGGATAGTCATGTCACAATATAACACTCTGTACGTCGGAATGGACGTGCATAAAGACACCATCGTAGTAGCAACCGTCGGCAACGGCGATGAACAGGCCGTGGTTGATCTGGGCACCATCAGCACCCGCCACTACGCCATTGATAAGTTGCTGAAAAAACTGCAGAGCATGGCCAGTGAGCTCCGGCTGGTTTACGAAGCCGGCCCCAACCGGCTACTGGCTGCAGCGATACATAGAAACCAAAGGCCACCGCTGCCAGATCATCTCACCCTCGCTATTACCCAAAGCCGCCGGCGACCGGATAAAAACCGACCGGCGCGATGCCCGTAGTTTAGCCCTGGCACTGAAAATGGGGACGGTTGACGGTATCTACATACCCACCGTCAGCGATGAAGCCATCCGTGACGCCTCACGCGCCTGGTAACAAGCCTAGGTCGATGCTAGAGCGAAGCGGCAGTGGAAAAAGGTGTCCCTTGCAAGCAATTGTTAGATGCCAGCGCCTTGCAGTATAATGCGCATTCGAATACGCATTTGGTTGTGAGGCCGGTTCTATGCAAGAGATTTTTGATCATTCTGCCCCGAAAAAACCGACAAATTTAAGTATTAACAGTGACTTACTTTCAAAGTCACGTGAAATGAATGTCAATTTGTCAGCAACTTTAGAAAATGCTCTAGCTACATTAGTGGCAAAAGCTAACTCTGACAAGTGGGCTTCTGAGAATAAACCAGCCATTAGAGCTTACAACGAGTTTGTAGCTGAAAATGGTTGTTTTGGTGATGAGTATAGGTCGTTTTAGTGGCGCAATTTGATGTGTACCCAAACCCAAGTAAGGCAACGCGTAATTTCTTTCCATATTTGCTCGATGTGCAAAGCCCCGCGATAGATGAAATTGCTACCAGAATAGTGATTCCGCTTGGGCGGCTAAGTTACTTCAAAAATGAAAGTATGACTAAGCTGACTCCGGTAGTGGAGCATGGCGATGAATCACTAGTGATTTTGACACCACAAATTTCATCCATGCAGAAAAATCTGCTTAAAGAACCGATTGGGACACTCGAGCACTTTCGGGCTGAAATTTTGGCCAGTTTGGATTTCGCTCTGACTGGCATTTAACGAGCCTGCCCGAAATAACGCTTTGGTTCAGATGCAGCCCAACGGGCAACGCGCAGCCTGTTTTTGGAACGAAGTGCCGAAGGCCGTAGTGGAAAAAATGTCACCTGCAACCAGTTGTTATACGACTTGAATTCAAGAAGTAAGTGCAACACAGCATTCCACCTAAGTTGTTAGGATAAGTGGAAGCTAATCAGCGATACTCACACGCGTTTCCAACGACCAGGAAGGAACGCTTATGAAGTACCGCCAATTAACTCCCAGTGACCGTTGTACCATAGCCAGACTACGTGCACATGCCTATAGCCAAACCGAAATTGCTCATATTCTCGGCAGACACCGCAGCACTATCAGCCGGGAGCTTAAACGCAACCGTTGTAGCTACGACGGTGGTTACAGAGCTTTCAAAGCCCAGCGCCGAACCAACGGCAGGCGGCGGCGAAGCCGCAGCCATCCGCAGATAACGGTCAGCCAATGGGTGACTGTCACTCGTTACCTCCGTAGAGACTGGAGCCCTGAACAGATAGCGAACACGTTGGCTGAACAAGGTAAGTTCCGGATCCACTACAGCCCGAAAGTCTCGAGGCAAATCAGCCAGCGGCAAGAAGGGATAGACCCGGACATTATTGAAATTGCCTGGACGGCCCAAACCCGGCTACACCGTCGGTACATGAAACTCAAATCCAGAGGCATGCACCAGAA
>CAJQNE010000357.1 GCA_905479545.1 uncultured Gammaproteobacteria bacterium
GCAAAAACAGCGTAGCTGGGAATTCACCGAGGCTGACGGCACGGTATTGGGGGAACGAGTAACGCCTATCGACCGCGCGGGTTTGTACGTGCCGGGTGGCAAAGCGGCCTATCCATCGTCAGTCATTATGAACGCTATTCCCGCCAAAGTGGCGGGAGTAGCCGAGTTGATTATGGTGGTTCCAACTCCGGATGGCGTGCGGAATGACATGGTGCTGGCCGCCGCCGCAATTGCCGGTGTTGATCGGGTCTTCACGATTGGCGGGGCGCAAGCCGTCGCTGCATTGGCTTATGGCACCGAGACTATCCCGGCGGTGGATAAAGTCACCGGGCCTGGCAATAAATACGTCGCTGCCGCGAAGCGTATGGTTTTTGGCACTGTCGGTATCGATATGATCGCCGGACCGTCTGAAATTGTGGTTATCTGCGATGGCGACACCGATCCGGACTGGATCGCTTTAGACCTGTTCTCGCAAGCTGAACATGACGAAGATGCGCAGGCTATTCTGGTAAGCCCGAATGGCGAATTTCTGAATGCCGTTGCCGCAAGCATCGACAAGTTGCTGCCAACCCAGCCACGTAGTGGAGTGATCGACGCCTCGCTGCGTGCCCGTGGCGCATTAATTAAAACCCGCGACATGGATGAGGCGGCGGAGGTAACCAATAGCCTCGCCACTGAGCACCTTGAGCTCTCAGTGGCTGACCCTGAAGCGCTGGCGGCAAAAATTCGCCATGCCGGCGCTATTTTCCAGGGGCGCTATACCGCCGAAGCACTAGGCGACTACTGCGCAGGCCCGAATCACGTATTACCCACGTCGCGAACCGCCCGGTTCGCCTCACCACTCGGTGTGTACGACTTTCAGAAGCGCAGCAGCATTATTCGCTGCTCGCTCGAAGGCTCACAGACTTTGGGTAAAGTGGCGGCTGAACTGGCGAAAGGTGAAGGGTTATTCGCTCACGCTGCTAGTGCTGAGGCGCGGCTGAAGTAGACGCTTTGTTGCGATTCGTGGCGTATTTGTCTTCTACGTACGGTTTATACCTCGCTATACTCCATAACCCCTAGGGGTTAAAAATAAAAAGTAGGTAGCATGGATGGTTCGGCGATTGCCATAGGTGTCGGCTGGTACGTTGTGTTTCTGTTTTCCACCGTATGCCATGAAGGCGCCCATGCCTGGGCTGCTTTGCGGGGTGGCGACAGCACCGCTTTTGACGGCGGGCAGGTGTCGCTAAATCCGTTGCCGCATGTGCAACGGGAACCCATCGGAATGATATTGCTACCCATTATTTTTCTGGTGACCTACGGCTGGCCGCTAGGTTATGCCAGCGCACCCTATAATGCTCAGTGGGCATACTCGCACCCCAAACGTGCCGGTTATATGGCGTTGGCTGGCCCGGCGGCAAATATGTTGATTTTCATAATTGCGGTGCTGCTGCTAAAGCTGCTGGATGGCAATGTCACAGGCTCGGTAACCAATGTATTGAGCGGCGGGGCGGTGCTTAGTGCTATAACCTTGCTGAAAATGCTGATTTTCCTCAACCTTATTCTGGCGCTGTTTAATTTACTGCCACTACCACCGTTGGACGGGAATGCCGTTGTTATGATTTTTATGCAGGAAAGCACTGCCAGAAAATTTATGGAATTGATGGCGCAACCGATGATGCCTCTTATAGGCATTGTTATCGCCTGGAAGGTATTTCCGGCAATGGTCGGGCCGATTATTGATCTGGTCTATCGGATAATTTAAGTGACCGATTTTATCGACTTCTGACTTGAGGCCAGTGTCAGCTGTTTCAGAGCCGTTGTTGATTGTGGCGTGATACCTGCTTGGTTATTCGCACAATCAATTAACTATGGAGCGGCCCGATGGACTTTAAACTTGTTGACGGCGAGTGGCGTGATGCCTCCGATATTAACGACGGTGACGGCAGCTTTGAGCGAGCCGAGTCGACCTTCCGTGAGTGGGTTAAAGATGAGTCGGGCGCTCGCTTCCCGCCGGAGTCTGGTCGCTATCACCTGTACATAGCGCACGCCTGTCCCTGGTGCCATCGCGTCATGCTATTGCGTTCTTTGCTTGGTCTGGAGGACGCCATTAGCGTCTCAATCGCTAAGCCCTTGATGCTGAAAAACGGCTGGGAATTTGATACGAACAACGAAGTAGACGGTTCAACCCCGGATCACGTGCTCGGTAAAAATTACGTCTACCAAATTTATCAGCAAGCCGACGACAGCGTGACAGCCCGCGCTACCGTGCCGATTCTCTGGGATAAAAAAACCGGCACCATAGTGAATAACGAATCAGCTGATTTGATGAAAATGTTCAATGGCGTCTTCCGCAAGCTCGCCACTAAAGAACTGCCGGATCTATACCCGTCAGAACTCGCAGGCCCAACGGCCAAATGGAATAAACGGATTTATGACACGGTAAACAACGGGGTGTACAAGTGTGGCTTTGCCACGAAGCAACCTGCCTACGAAAAGGCTTTTGCTGAATTATTCGAGACATTGGATGCAATTGAACAAGAGCTCGGCGACAGTGGCTTTTTATTCGGCGACCAAATTACCGCCGCCGACTGGCGGCTGTTTGTTACGTTACTGCGTTTTGATTTAGTTTATTTCGGCCACTTCAAATGCAATAAAAAACGCATCGTCGATTATCCGAAGTTGTGGCGCTACACCCGTGAATTGTTCGCTCAGCCCGGCGTGCGTGAGGCGACGCGGCTCGACCACATACAACAGCATTATTACGGCAGTCATAAAAGTATAAACCCGACGGGAATTGTGCCAGTGGGGCCGGAGGTTGACTGGAGTTTGTAACGTTCAACAGTAATTCTTAACCGCTTCGTAACGACAGCCCGTAAGAACCGGTTCCGCTAGGAGAGTAGTGCCGGACTCTGGCGAAATACTCGCCTGGCTGTAGCCGCAGTCGCAGTCTTGGGTTAAGGCCAGCACCACTGTCGTCATCCGAAGCGATGCTGGCAGTTTGGTCGTCGGGGCCGGCTACTGTCAGGAATATATCGGTGTCACCGTGGCCTTCGATGATGTAGTCGCCAGTGTTAATAATGCTAAAGCGGTAAACATCGCTTTCGTTCGCCAGTGAGATGGCGGCATCTCTGGGAGCATCGCCGAGCACGAGTTCGGGTAGTGAGGTGTCGCCGTCGTCTGTACCGGTGGTTGTAGCGGCAATGCTGAAATTGCCGGTTTGGTCCGGGCTATACAGGCGCACCTGAGCCAAGTAGCTGCCGGCAGATAGCCCGATTTCCAGACGGGCATTGAGATTAGCGCCCGAATCGTCGTCGCTGGCGACTTCGAGCCCGTCGTCGGCGGGCCCGAATAGCGTCAGGAATGTATCCGCGTTGCCCGAGGTTTCGATGCGGTACTGCCCAAATTGCGGTACTTCGACACGGTAGCGGCGTATTTCTCCGGGCGTGGCAATTGAGTCATTAATCTCAGATCCGTTGATAATCAGGTTCTGGGCACCGCCGCCAATCGGAGTGGTTGGCGTCTGTGGGGTGTCGGGCATAAGCCGGTCGTATTCTATGTTTAATGCAGCACTATCGAGAACATCAAATGGGCGGTCGCCAATAGGGCCTGCGGGCGTATTGTTCATGGGGTCGGTTAGGTTCTGACCGAAGGGACCGCCACTCACTGGCAGGTAACCCTGATCGGGAAAGCGCAGCTGCCATTCGTGCCAAATTTTGTCCACCATGCAGTGGTGCATGAAGAATACCGGGTCGTTGGGGGATGTCATCGGCAGCATTGAGCCGCCTACCCAAACGTGGCCGCGGTTGTGAAGGTTTGGCCCGCTCCAACCTTCGATTAAATTTCGTACACCATTCTGCGAGTTGGCATTCCAGGGGAATGCGTCGTAAGGCGTTTGTGCCAGAACAAAATCGATGTCGTTTTGGGTAGGCAGGGTTGGGGTTCCCTGGCCGAGTTGGCGTCGGAGCGGGCCAGTAGGCTGGCCGTCCCGACCAACGACCGACCATTGGTCACTGCGAAACGGGCCATTGAGGACGGCACCTGAGCCTGCTTCACCGTCGCCGCCGAGGAGGTGTCGTTGTCCCACATCGAGGCGTTTTCGCCTCCCTCAGGCCAATTCCAGTAGGGAATGCCAAGGTTGGGGTTACCGGAAACTTGTTGTAGTTCGCGCTCGAGATCCCACAAGAACCGCCGGTGCCATGGCAGAAAGGCCGGGCAGCGATGGATAGCCGTCATGACGGCGTTAGCGTGCCGCAGTACGAAACGGTCGTATATGCCGCGGGCTTTTAGTTCGAGCACGGCTGATACGAATTCGTTGCGCTCGCTAGAGGTTAGTGTATTTGCGTCTTTGCGAATGGCCATCGGTGATTCCTCAATTCAGTTCAAAATCTACTGGCAACGGGTTCAGGTGAACCAGGCTGCCGGTGTCTCAGAATTCTTCGGTGTCATGAACGATGGCGCGTGCCAGTTCAATCAGGCTGTCGTATCGGGTGTACGGCAGGTATTGCGACGACCATTTACCGGCGGCCGGGTCGAATTCCGGCTGCATCTGCTTGCCATTGATCTTAATCTGGTCGTCGGTGACTTCGATTTCACAGTTTTCGAACGTTTCGCTATGCGTAGCCATGAGTGACTGCCTCCTAAAATGGCGTGGTGATCAGGTGATCGAATCCGAGCTCACTAATATTGGAATCGAACGGAATTGATGGGGCGAATACATAATTCACGACCCTCGCTCACAGTTGAGTGAAGCTACAGGGGCAGACGCTTTTGCATAAGATGGCATGTGCTGCAAAGCCCAGAGATCGGTGTAGCGGGCGCGGCTACCGTTTGCATTCAGCTGCACCTTGCCCACCGCTTGGGCTATCTTGAGATCAGCGATGTTGCTGCCTTCTATCGACGTGGCATGAAGCACCAGTTGCGGGCCGTTCTCGCCGCCGTCTATGCGCCGGTAGCTACCATTCACTGTCATTAATTCACGCTGATAGCAGGCCCCGTACTCGGCGGCCATTCTGAAACGCAGGGCGTCCTCGAACCACAATGTCGCGTTGGTTAATTGCAATGAAGCAGAGCAATTTTCAGCGCTCGGGGTAGGCTCCATCGAACAACTCATCCCGGCCAGACTATCGTCATTCAGGGTGCAGGCCGACATGCTGGCAACCATTAGCGGAACGACTACGAGAACCCTTGCGGAAAACCAGTCCAGCCGCCAGCGCCGCAAACGGGCGGCCACCTGCGCGAACGATAGTTTTCCATGGACAAGTAAAGCTGGCTCCATTGCATGAGTAGACTTCCGTGTTCCTTTTTGAATGAAAGGGCTCATGCAATAGAGCGTAGGTCACGATGTATCATTGCGCAAGGTGGTCGAAGAAATAGTGTCGGGTTTTTGGGTCAGAATGGCATTTGGGTTAACATCGCAGCGCTGCTGACGGCTGGAAAGTAGCCTGCGATTACTCCTCCAGCTGTGGCTAAACATAGCCATTTGCCCTTTCCACGGGTCGTCCTGAACCGGAGTGTCACTGTGACGGCTGAAGCAAAAGATTCCAAGCTTCCTGAGCAGGCAAAGCCGTGGCTTCTTTACACTCTGGAAGCATTGCAATTTATGCGAAGTTGACCACAGGCCGAACTTCAACAGCACCAATACCTCGAGCTGCTACCGGCACTTTTGCCGCCCATGCAGTTGCATCATCGATGCTGTCACATTCGAAAACATAAGACCCAAGAATATGCTCTTTGAGCTGGGCGAACGGGCCATTTTTTAACTGGGCTTGCCCATCGACAACCCGAACCGTCGTTGCAGACTCCGGTGGTTGCGCGGGCTCACCACCCTTCAATACCCCGGCTTTTGCCGCTTGTTCGTTAAATACTCCGTATTCTGCCGCATATTTTTGCCAATCATCGCTGCCGAATGGAGGTTCTGCACCGGGCTTTGCTACCAGAATGAACATATATTTCATGATTTACTCCTTAACTTTAGTTATCCAGGCTATCAGTGGAAATAGGGCGCCCAAAAGGACAGGTGAGCGGCGCTTATAACCTACGCCGTACATTCCTGAACCTTGGTTACTACCTGGAAAAAAATAACGCCCTGCAGCCACTTGCTAGCTGCCGATACGTCGCTAAATATCCGGGTCCATGGGGTGGGGTTGGCCTTGGCCGGTTTCGAGATATTTTTTGAGGCTAACAGCGAGCAAGAACCCCCATTTCGCATTGCAGTGGGCATAAAAATTGTCTTGTGCGGCCCAGCCCGAATTCTCGAATGTGAGCGCAGCACCCCTTGGGTCTGCTTCGATAGTGAAGATAAATTGGTCGGTCATGACCCACGGTCCGCCAGTGCATTTCCAAACGACCCGGCTATCCGCAAAAACTTCAACAATAGTCATTTCCACGACATGCTCGCCATTCGGTCCGAAGTAAAAATTGGCGACAGAGCCGGGCTTGCCCGTAGTGGTTGTCTTCGTCCACCAGGCGCTCAAACCTTGCTCAGTGGAAATCGCGTCGAACAATTTGTTGGGTGTGGTTTCCATAATCACACGGTGTTTAATACTGGTCATGATGTTTGTCCTGTAAATTGCAACTAAGTTAACCAAATGGTTAACTGATGGGGCGAAAAAAGAGCGAGGTTAACCGCTCGTCAAAAAAGCCTGTAGTGAGTTCAGCGAACTCTGCCAGCCGAATTCATGGCCGTTGTACGCCTCTTCATTGGGTAGCTGCTCGTGGGTAAGTAGCAACTTGGTTTGGGTGGTCGATATTGCTTCAAACGAAAGGCTTACCAATGTAGTTACAAACTGGTCTTTGCCGCCGGCACAATCCTGGTTCTCCAACACCCAGGTAAATGCCAACGAAATTGGCGGCTGGTATTCCACGTACTCCCCGTAGTGAGATATTTCCTTACCATCCGGTGACTGGATAACGATTCTGTACTGGCCGCCAACGGTCGTATCCATCGAACTTTCAATAACTATAAAACCTTCAGGGCCAAACCAACTGTTCACTATCTGAGGGTCGGTCCAGGCGTTGAATAGCCGCGTGGCTGATACCTGAAATATGCGTTCTATGTTCAATGCAGCGTTCAATGTAGCTACTCCTGTTCAGTGCTTTGCGAAGTCAAGTGGGCTTCCAGCTGGTCTAGTTTCTGCGTCCAGAATGTTTCATAGAAACGTAGCCATTTGGCAACATCGCTAAGTGGCTCAACCACCAACTCGCAGCGGTGCACCCGGCCATCAATGTGCCGACGAATCAGGCCCGCCCGTTCCAGATACTTCAAATGTTTGGTAATGGCGGGCTTCGACATTGCAAACGGTTCCGCAAGCTCAGCAACCGACATCTGTTGCTTAGAAAGTCGTGACAACATGTGACGCCGGGTTGGATCACTCAGCGCTGAGAACACAATATCGAGTCGCTCGTCTTTATAGTTAACCATGTGGTGTACATTAGTGCTGCTCTGATTTTTTGTCAAGCCTGTTGGCCTTAATGTAATTGTGTGGCTGAGGCTCACGAGCTATTTAGCCTCGCACTGCGACTAGCGACCTAATCGCACAAAATATCAAAACTGCAACTCAGGCTATCACTACACTGCTACTTCAAATTTAGTCGTGGAGAACCGTTATGAGTGCCGAACAACAGAAAATATGGGAAACCTACGCCGCCGCGTGGAAGGCTGAAACCGCCGACGAGAAACGAGCGCTGTTTGAGCAAAGCCTGGCTGCCAATTGCCAATACACCGACCCGACCATTCAAACTAATGGCTATGAGGAATTGCTGGCCTATATGTTAGGTTTTCACCAGCAGGTGCCGGGTGGGCATTTTGTTACTACCTCATTCGCCTGCCACCATCAACAAAGCCTTACACAATGGAATATGCTGGCTGGCAATGGGGAAAAAGTCGGCGAGGGTTGCAGTTACGGTCGATATAACGACGAGGGAGAATTGGTCGCGATGACCGGGTTTTTTGATGTGGATGAGTAGGGTTTAGTGTGGACTATTTACAGCAAGTGCAGCAGGGCATTGATTACATTGAAGCCCATTTGCAGGAAGAATTGGAGTTGGCTGAGGTGGCGCGTCAGGCGGGCCTGAGTCAATGGCACTTCCAACGAATATTCAAAGCACTGACTAATGAAACGCTAAAAACCTATATTCGTTCCCGGCGTTTAGCTCACGCTATGCATCTACTGCTGCATAGCAATGAGCGGATTCTCGACATAGCGCTGTCGGCCGGTTATGAAGCCCAGGAAAGTTTTAGCCGGGCGTTCAAGGCTGCATTTATGCTCACGCCGAATGAGTTTCGCCGTATCGGCAATCAATGTCCGTTCCTTATCAAGCCTGCTTTTAATGTCGAATATCTTAGCCATATCAACAACAACCTCATGCTGGAACCCGAAATTATCGAGCAACCTGCGTTGCAACTAGTCGGACTAAAAACCCGCTTCTATAGCATCGATTCCGACAAAAATAATATCGGCGAGTTGTTGCCGCCGTTGTGGGATGAATTTTTGGCGAGGCTCGCCGAAGTATCTGGCTCAATCGGCGGTGAGTGTTATGGCGTGGTGCAGCCAACCAGCGACAACAGCGACTTGCTCGAATACCACGCGGCAATTGCTGTGCAGAAAATCGGTACGCTTCCGGTCGGCATGAGTAGCCTGGTTATTCCGGCCTGCCGCTATGCACGCTTCACCCATCGTGGTCAGCCAATGCAGTTAAACAGTACCGTGGATTACATCTATTCCAACTGGCTAATGCAGTCTGGTCCGCAGCATAGTGGCGGTGCTGACCTTGAATATTATGGCGACGATTACGCCGCGGACTCGGACGAGTCGATTATTCGTTATGCGGTACCACTGGCGTAACAATTGTTAGCTGCCGTAAATCACACCCGGCAACCACGTTGCTAATGCAGGCCATGCTGCTACCAGTGACAACCCCACCAACTGAATAACAATAAACGGCACGACTCCGCGATAGATATCGCTGGTTTTTACTGACGGTGGGGCTACGCCACGCAAGTAGAACAGTGCGAACCCGAACGGTGGGGTGAGGAAGCTGGTCTGCAGGTTCATCGCCATCATGACGCCCAGCCAGACCGGGTCGATGCCCATTTGCAGCAGGACGGGCCCAACGATTGGTACGACAACGAAGGTGATTTCGATGAAGTCGAGCACGAAGCCGAGCAGGAACAT
>CAJQNE010000358.1 GCA_905479545.1 uncultured Gammaproteobacteria bacterium
AGTCGAGCAGTACTTGCACTATGGCTACGTGCCAGACCCGAAAACGATATATGAACATGTGCACAAGTTGGCACCGGGTCATCGGCTACTGCTACAGCGTGATAAGCCCGTGCCGAAACCCGAACAATACTGGGACGTGCCCTTTAAACCGTTGCCCGCGGCTAGTGGAGCCGACCGTCAGGAAGAGTTGGTCGAACGTATTAGAGACGCAGTAAAAGTGCGTATGGTGGCCGAGGTTCCGTTAGGGGCATTTTTGTCGGGTGGTGTGGATTCCAGTGCAGTCGTCGCGATGATGGCTGGTCTGAGTGATAAACCGGTAAATACTTGTTCGATAGGCTTTAATGAAGCAGCCTACGATGAATCTGATTATGCCAGTGATGTGGCAAAACAATATAAAACAGCTCATCAAATGCGCAAGGTTGAGTCAAATGATTTTGACCTTATTGATAGCCTGGCGGAACTCTATGACGAGCCTTACGCGGATAGTTCAGCTATTCCGACCTATCGCGTTTGTCAGCTGGCTCGTGAGAAGGTGACTGTGGCGTTGTCCGGCGACGGCGGTGATGAAGCGATGGCCGGTTACCGCCGTTATCGTCTGCATATGATGGAAGAGCGAGTGCGGTCAAAAATTCCGCTGTCGCTCCGGCGTAGTTTATTTGGGCCGCTGGGCTCGCTATACCCGAAACTTGACCGGGCACCCCGGGTATTTCGTGGTAAGACTACTTTCCAGGCCATGGCACGGACCTCTGCAGAAGCGTATGCGCATTCGATGACATGGTTATCCGAAGACCTGCGTGAGCAACTCTACACCGATGAGTTTAAGAGTGAGTTACAGGGCTATCACGCCCGCGAAGTGCTGGTCGACCATGCCAAAGCAGCGCCTACAGATGATCCGCTGGCGCTCATTCAATATCTGGATTTTAAAACCTATCTACCCGGCGACATATTGACTAAGGTCGACCGCGCCAGCATGGCGCACTCGTTGGAGGTACGGGTGCCACTGCTAGATCATCCGCTGGTTGAATGGCTGTCAGGATTACCCGCCGGGCAGAAACTTAGTGGCGGTGAAGGTAAGTTGATCTTTAAGCAAGCCATGGAACCTTACCTACCAAACAAGGTCCTCTACCGGCCTAAAATGGGTTTTGCCATACCGCTTTGCGAATGGTTTCGCGGGCCGTTAAAGCAGCGCATGTATAACGCATTGCAGAGTCCGGAGTTGGTTGACATGGGTATCTTCAAGCCAGACATGTTACGCAAAGTTGCAGATGATCACGCTAGCGGCCGGCGGGATTACTCCGCGGCAATCTGGGCTTTGATGATGTTTTCGTCCCATCAGCAGCTCAGTCGATGACTAGCGTCACTTAGTGAATAGCTGTTGTTGTTAAATTTAACGATCTGCGTCAGCTTCTATCCATGCTTCGGTATCATAGGTCGGCGAGTCTACGGGTACTTCCAGTTGCCCGGGTGAGAGTAAAACAGTTATGCGTGATCTAATTATTGTTGCAATAGTGTTCGGTTGCTTGCCATTAGTGGTGATGCGGCCGTGGCTGGGTATATTGCTGTTTTGCTGGATTAGCTTTATGAACCCTCACAAGCTGTCGTACGGGTTCGCGACAGGCTTTCCGTTCGCACAGGTCATAGCTCTAGTTACGATTGTTTCGGCGATATTTTCTAACGAGCGGAACCGGTTTCCGAAGTCGGCACCAGTAGTAATACTACTGCTCTTTTTTGTTTGGCAAGTGGTCACCACGCTTTATGCATTTGAGCCGGATACTGCTGTCGAAGAACTAATGAGAACCACAAAAATCTACCTGATGGTACTTATTAGTCTTGTTCTTATATCACGTCCTAAATATTTGATTTATTTAGTCTGGGTAATAGCATTTTCTATCGGGTTTTTTGGGATTAAGGGCGGCGTTTTTTCAATTCTTACAGGCGGGTCGCACTTGATTTGGGGCCCGCCCGGATCATTTATTGAGGGCAATAATGAAATTGGTTTAGCACTGCTTATGGTGCTGCCGCTGTTTGTTTTTCTCGCGCAACGGGAGGCTAGGGTCTGGATAAAACGGGGCCTATATATCTGTGCTGCCTTAATACTGGTTTCTGTTATCGCGACATATTCGCGCGGTTCGTTTGTCGGACTGGTATGCATGGGACTGTTTTTGTGGGTTAAGTCAAACAAGAAAGCCATTACGTTCGTCTCAGCATTAGTATTTGGTGGGTTTGTGCTGGCCTTCATGCCACCTGCCTGGTTTGAGCGGATGGATACCACCAAAGATTTCGAAACTGACGGTTCAGCTCAGGGGCGGCTAATCGCGTGGCGCATGGCCTATGATATTGCCGCCGATTCCCCTATGGGAGGTGGCTACGGGGCTTTAACCAGCGACGATACGTATAAGACTTATAGCCGAACCGACGTGGTAACGAAGACCACTGATGCCCACAGTATTTATTTTGAAGTGCTTGCTGAACACGGTTTTATCGGCGTGATGTTGTTTCTGGGCTTTATTTTTGCAGCATGGCGTCAGGGAACGTGGGTCATTCAGCACGCGCGGGGCAGCCCGGAGTTACAAGATGTTGTGAACCTGTGCCGGATGCTGCAAGTTTCGATGGTGGCTTACCTAAGCACGGGTGCATTTTTGGGCCTGGCCTACTTTGACTTATTTTACCAACTCGTTGCCGTTCTGGTACTAGCTAGAATCTTTACCGAGCAGTATTTGGCAGGCGAGGAATATCCGGAGTGGAGCGGCGAAACTGAGCGGGTTACACGCACTGTTACTAGTAAAGCTGATACCGGCTGGCTCCCGTCCCATAGTGGTCTAAGTTGAGAGTAAAAATGGTCCGTTCGAGCTTATGAGGGCAACAGGGCTGCTGCCTATGAATATTGCAGAAAAGGCATTTTATTTCGCGCTGGCTCGGCCTGACACTCTGTCTATTGTGAACTATCACCAGGTAGTGCTGCAGTCGGAAAGTTCGGCTCCTGTTGAAATGGACTCCGAACGTTTTGCGGCGCAACTTTCTTGGTTGAAATCTGCCTGCAATGTACTTCCTTTGCGGGAGGCGAACAGATTGCGGGTGCAGGGGAAGTTGCCGCGCAGGGCAGTGGTTATTACCTTTGATGACGGTTACGCCAACAACGCGGAAGTAGCACTGCCACTACTGAAACAGGCCGGGTTACCCGCGACATTCTTCGTCTGTTCTGAGTATTTGCGTGGCGGCAGAATGTGGAACGATGCGGTGATCGACTGCGTAGGTTCCATGAGTCGTGATCACGTTGCCGGTTTAGAAGCCATAGTGCCGGACGTTAAATTATTAGGACTGTCTAGCAGGATGCAGTCTGCGGCATATACTCCCGAGTCAGTGGCTAGTAGCGTAGTGGGTTGTTTTAAGTACTTACCTGCTGCTCAGCGAACGGAGGCCGTAGATTCGTTTGTGAAGTTAGTTGGCCTTGATAACGGTCACCCCAATATCATGATGAGCCCTGGCCAGCTACGTCAACTTCGTGACGCAGGCATGGAAATAGGGGGGCACACGGTCAACCACCCAATTTTAGCCAGTCTCCCATATAACGAAGTTTTGAAAGAGGTAAGCGAAAACAAACAGTGGTTGGAAGAGTGCTTAGACCAGAAAGTAATTAGTTTTGCCTATCCTAATGGCAAACCGAATGTGGATTACACCGCCGAAAGCCGCAGGGCAGTGCAACAAGCCGGTTTCGAAATTGCAGTGACTACGGCTCCCGGCGTAAGCACCGCACAAACCGACCGCCTACAGCTACCTCGGTTTACACCGTGGGATCGAAGCCGTCAAAAGTTTCTTACACGCTTGTTGCTAAACACGCAAAAGCGTTCCTACGACCATGTGTAGGGCACAGTTTTTCGGCCTGCCCACTGCCGCTGCGTCGGCGGTATTAGTTACTTAACTTTGTTGTTTTGACCAGCGTAGATAGAAAATACAAGCCCAGAATAAGCTAAGGCTTAATATCAGCTCCGCCAGAGCCATAGGCCGATCCTCAGGTACTGACCAGCCTTCCATAATGCCATGGCTCCAGTAGAGCATCATCAGCAGCGGAGCCCAGCCGTAAGTGTAGCGGTGACCACGCAGAATGCCGGGTATCGCGGGTAACAACGGCAGCGTGAGTAACGCCGTCGGCAGCCAGTTTGGTAGCGAATCGCTCGGTGATAGCAGTGAGTACCAACATGCCATTAACAGGGTGAGCGAGAGAATACTAAAGCAAGCGATCCATTTAGCGCTACGGGTGGCTGTACTGGGAGCGGCTGTGGTCATAGTCGGTTAATCATCAATTTTTAAGGTTTTTAAGCTCATGGCGGCACGAGCCAGGCGACGGCCCAGCGCTTGAGCGAGTGCCTTTTCATCATCACTTATTGCC
>CAJQNE010000359.1 GCA_905479545.1 uncultured Gammaproteobacteria bacterium
AATGGTCAGGTGGTTAATATCCCGTCTTACCAGGTTAAAGCGGGCGACGTGGTTGCTGTGCGTGAGAAGTCACGCAAGCAGAGCCGTATTGCGGCTGCGCTGGATGTTGCTTCTCAGCTTGGGATTGCCGAGTGGGTAGAAGTTGACGAGAAGAAGATGGAAGGCACGTTCAAGTCTGTACCGGATCGTGATCAGTTCCTGCCAGACATCAACGAAAACCTGGTAGTGGAACTGTACTCGAAGTAATCACTCGTTTTGCTGGCTGGCTTTTAGTCAGCCAGCAAATCTGGTCACTATTTCGATTACAAACTAACGTAACTTTGGTCACTTTAGATAGTGGCCACTCTGGAGGCTATGAATGGCAGGTTCAGTAACACAATTCTTGAAGCCGAATTTAACCGACGTCCAGTCATTGGGTAACAACCGTGCAAAGGTGGTTCTTGAACCGCTTGAGCGTGGTTTTGGCCATACGCTGGGTAATGCACTGCGTCGCATTTTGTTGTCGTCTATGCCCGGTAGCGCAATTACCGAAGTACAGATTGACGGCGTTTTGCACGAGTACTCAACCCTAGAAGGCGTGCAGGAAGACATCATTGATGTTTTGCTGAACCTGAAGCAGGTTGGTATTCGGTTACACGATCGCGACGAAGTTGAACTAACGATCAGCAAAAAAGGTCCAGGCGCTATTACCGCTGGCGACATTTCTACTGACCACGGTGTGGAAATTGTGAACCCGGAGTTGGTTATCGCCAACATTACCGGCGACATTGAATTCCGCGCTTCGGTAAAAGTAGAGCGTGGCCGCGGCTACGAGCCAGCGAACCGTCGTGAAAACGATGAAACTCGTGGTGTGGGTCGTTTGTTGTTGGATGCTAGCTACAGCCCGATCCGTCGGGTTAGCTATACGGTTGAGAACGCCCGCGTAGAGCAGCGGACCGATCTCGATAAGCTGATCATCGATCTGGATACCAACGGTACCATTGACCCTGAAGAATCTATCCGCCGTGCGGCGACGATTTTGCAGGATCAGCTGTCGGTATTTGTTGATCTGGAAGACAAAGAAGAAACGGTTGAGGTTGTTGAGCAGCCTAAAGTGAACCCGATTCTACTGCGTCCGATTGATGAGCTTGAGTTGACCGTTCGTTCGGCTAACTGCTTAAAGGCAGAAAACATTTACTACATTGGTGATTTGGTACAACGCAGCGAAGTTGAGCTGCTTAAGACGCCAAATCTGGGCAAAAAATCACTCACCGAAATCAAGGACGTACTGGCCGCTCACGAGCTGTCTCTAGGTATGAACCTTGAAGCATGGCCGCCAGCCAACCTACGGGTTGACGGCGACATGGGTGTAGATATTCAGGCCGGTTAACGCCGGGCTGAATATTGATAAAAGATTAAGATAAAAGGTAATTCACGATGCGACATCGCCAATCTGGTCGTCAGCTAAACCGTAACAGTTCTCACCGCAAAGCCATGTTTCGCAACATGTGCAACAGCTTGGTAGATCACGAGATTATTCGTACTACCGTGCCTAAAGCAAAAGAACTGCGTGGCTTTATTGAGCCACTGATTACGCTGGCCAAAGAAGATACCGTTGCTAACCGTCGTTTGGCGTTCAATCGCCTACGCGACAAAGCTGCGGTTAAAAAACTGTTCGAAGAAATCGGTCCTCGCTATAAAGAACGTCCCGGTGGTTACACCCGCGTTTTGAAAGCAGGCTTCCGTCCTGGTGATAATGCCCCTATTGGCATTATCGAGCTTGTTGACCGTCCGATTCCGGAAGAAGTTGACGAGCCTGAAGTTGTAGAAAAAGAGTCTGCAGCGGCAGAAGAGAAGCAGGAGGCAGCGGCGTAAGCTAAAGCTTGTTGTGAGAAAGCCGGGGTCGCGAAAGCGCCCCCGGCTTTTTATTGGCTGCTATAGTTTAAGAGCGGGTTGCTATGCCCCGGAATAGGATTTTTAAGCTTGCGACGCGAACACCGCCCCAAACAACTAAAGCGCTTTACTGAAGCCGCCACCCGGTTTTATGCACATCGGTTTTTAGAACCGCATTTTGATTCAGTCGGCGATGGCTTACGAACGGTGAACCCGTGGTTAATGGCCGTGAATGGCGGGAGTATTCATCTAGGTCGATCAGCCTTACTAGCGGCCATGCCGGATCGCCGGTTGATGCTAACCACCGTTCGCAACCGTAACGGCGGAGGGCAGATCAGGATAGGCAATTTCTGCCTGTTATCACCGGGCGTGCGAATAGAGTCAAATCAGTCAGTGACTATTGGTGATAACTGTATGTTGGCCGCTAATGCCTACATTGGCGATAGTGACTGGCATGGCTTGTACAATCGCCTGACAGCGTTTCGCTGCACGGCGCCGGTAGTACTTGGCGATAACGTATGGATTGGCATGGGGGCCGTCGTAACTAAAGGTGTGAATATTGGTGAGAACGCCATAGTGGGGGCTGGTTCTATCGTCACTAAAGACGTTGCGGCTAACACAGTGGTTGCAGGCAACCCCGCCAAAGTAGTGAAACGACTCAACCCGCGTCGGCGCTTCCTAAAACGTGATTATTTATTAGCCGACGCGGAGCGCGCCGACGCCATCGATCAAGAGCTGCTGGACTACATCACTGCGGGCAACAGCTGGGCTAACTGGTTGCGGACGTTAATATATCCGCTGCGGGGCGATTAACTTAAAGCTAATTGTCGACACCCAGCCTGGCTGCAGGAACGGGGGCAGGGTGAGATGAGTCGCCGATTACCGCTGAGCAAAACTCACTACCTACCGTGCTAAGCCGAATGGTATGGCGGAGGATCTTGGCTTTCGCACTGTGATTGCGCTCGATTCCGTGAATCACCGTCTGCACGGCGTTGTCAGTTTCCAGTTTGTCGTAATCCTGCTGTAGTTTGCTGTTCTCAGGGCCAGCGACCAACAGGCCGAGGGACATTAAATGCTGCAGATAGGTCGGAGCCAGATCGAGGTTGAGAATGCCCGCGGCCCGGCCGACGTCGGAAAAGTTGCTGGCGATCCGCTGACCACTGCCAACAGTAAGGCGACCTGCGGCAGCGATATGCATCAGTACCCGTTCTTCGTTATCGCTCATGGCAGCCATAATGCGGGCTTCGTCAGGCAGCATCTGTGCCAGCATTAGTTTAAATAAGCGAATGCGTGCTGGCTTGCGGTCTTCGGTTAGCGACGTTTCAACCAGGTCATTAAATCGGGTTTGCAGATCAAAGTCGTTGTAGTACTCACGGCGTTCGCCCGCTGGCACGACGGCTTGTTCGCCCATCAGGCGTTTGCGAACCTCCGGCCAAACGCGTTTTTCGAGCTCAGATTCAACCTGGGCAGCCGCGAGTTGTGCCAGGTCGCCAGCGCGTTTCCGCACCATGGAGCTGGCGCGGTTAAAGGCTGATTTGCGGGCGGGTTTGGCTACCGCTTTAGTTTTTGGTTTACTGCTCACGAGCCACCGCCAAACATGAATATGAGCTGAGCAAAACCTGCCGCCATGCCGAGTAAGGCGCCGACTGTAATCAGAATCCACTCATCTTGTTCAAACGCAGGGCGCAGCATGCGTTCGAATTGCGTAGGGGTTAAATCAGCCATTCGCGCTTTGAGCGTGTTACGAATATCCATTGCGTCCTCGGCATAATCTTCGATCTGCCGCAGCGCCCGTGGTAATTTTTCGACCATGCTTTCAACGGCGGTATTTTTCATCGCGTTATATTTTTTGGTGCCGATCGTCATGGTCACAAACGGCAATCCGAGGCCGGTTTGATCGTCCACCGCGTTCTTCACATTACGCGCGATCAGCGCGAACAACCGGTCGCTGGAAGGCCCTTTTAAAATGGCCTCAATGATATGCGCCGGGGTGAGAATTTCTGCCGCGATTAAGTCGCCGTATTGTTCAGCCACTTCTTTTTGGCGTTTGAGGAATAAACCCTGAATCTTAATCAGGCCAACTCTTTTGGGTTCCTGTGGCTCAAAAATCATTTTCAGCGCGATCCAGTTGGTCGCATAACCGACGAGCAGGCCAAAAGCCGGTAACACCCAGTCGCCTTTGTAGAATATCCATACCAGCATTTGCACCAGGCCGAACATAAAACCGAAGTAGGCGCCTGAGCGGGCAACGAACTTAAATTCAGGTTCGCCGACATCCAGAAAGATGCGGTTCAGCAATTGCTTGTCGCGCATCAGATTAGTAATCACCATTTCTTTGAGGTCGAATACCTCATCGATGTCGCTTTTTACCTTTTCCATTATCTCTTTGATAAGGTCGGGGGCTTCATCTTTAACGCGCTTGATCACACGGTTGCGGGCTATTTTTGGCATTGCTGCCCACAGCGCGGGTTGGTGGGCACGCATCACTTCGTCCACCACGTCTTCAACCATTTCGTTTAGCGGCGCTTCTAGCTCGTTGGCGATGCGTTCCGGGTCGAGTCGTTCGAAAATTTCTTCCGTTGAGATCAGTTGACCGGTCATTGTTTCCACCGCAATGCCAGCCATAGTCGCTGCTTTACGCGGTACGATGCCCTGCCAGCCAATTTTGCCGATGCCGACAAACTCCATTGGCAGGAACATCATTTTCAGAGCCATTAAGTTGGTACAGAACCCTACGCCCGCGCTGATGAAGGGGATAAGTGCATACAACCACCAGTTTGCGGCTAAATCCTGAAGAAGTTCATTCATGCTTTTTCTTGTCGTTATAGGTGAAACAGGAGGTACAGATTGCCATACTGCTGCAGGGCTGCCAATGTTTGCGGTCATAATTCAGCGTCTGCCCAGGTTCTTAGCTGGTGTGGACAGAAAAAATAGGGAACCAGGCTGTGAAAAAGCTTTTGTCGATACTAATAATTCTGACGCTTGTCGTGCTAATCGGTATAGCGATTACACTGATGCCAGCCAAGCTAACTGTGCCGGAGGAAGCGCCGATGGCGGTATCAAAAACCGCCAGTCCGCCAGCTGGAATGCGGATGAGTACGCTACTAACCGGTTTTATGGAATCCCAACAATTGTTCACCTTTCGTGGCGGTAAGCCGGGTAAGCCATATGTTTCTGGTATGGCTGCAACGCTCGTTCAGCATCCGAACGGCGACATTCTTATCGATACGGGTTTTGGTCGTGATGTGGATGCTCAATTTCTAACGACACCCGCACTCATGCAAAGGCTGGCGTCGGTTGAAAAGGAAGTTCCCGCAGCTGACCAGTTTAAGGCTAACCAGTATGCGGTCAGCAGGTTACGGGGGGTGTTTTTGACACATGGCCATTGGGATCATATTTCGGGTGCTCCTGATTTGGCCCCAACGCCAATACTTATTCCTGCTGAAGAGCAGGAGTTTATTGCCAGTGGTGACGAGGCTGCAGCGTTGGCAAACAGCATGGTGGGCTTGAACTATCAGGCTTATGAATTTAACGACGGGCCTTATGAGTTGTATGCGCGGAGTTATGATGTTTATCGCGATGGTTCGCTGGTCGTGGTACCCATGGGTGGGCATACGCCGGGCTCGGTCGGCTTGTTCGTAAACCTGCCCTCG
>CAJQNE010000360.1 GCA_905479545.1 uncultured Gammaproteobacteria bacterium
GGAAGGCTTGAAAGTGGGTGGTTAGCTCAGCTGGGAGAGCATCGCCCTTACAAGGCGAGGGTCACTGGTTCGATCCCAGTACCACCCACCACTTTCAGTTGCATCACCGGATCACCCCATCCGGTTTCAGGTTCGGGCCCAAGGGCCGGAATTGATGCGGAGCGGTAGTTCAGTTGGTTAGAATACCGGCCTGTCACGCCGGGGGTCGCGGGTTCGAGTCCCGTCCGCTCCGCCACTATTTCAAAGCGCTTCTTTTATAGAGGCGCTTTTTTTTGCCTGAAATTTGTTCCGCATTGTGGCTCGCCGGGGTGCGATGTGGGTAGTGAGTGATTTTCGCTTAATCGCTGATAATTTCTTGCTGAAAATCTTCACTAATCGCCATGAATGGATTGAACGGTTAGCCGTTAAGTACGGGCGGCTGCTCATATTGGCGCATCGCGGTTGCGTCTGTGGTGGCGAGCGGGCAAACTCTCGCACCTTGCGGGATCCGTAAGCCGTTGCCGCCGCTGATTTAGCGCAGACTTGGCGGCTAGAAGGCTGCCCTGATTTCTTACACTTAATAACGAAAATACTTAAATACTATGTTGCAGAATATTCGTGACCGTATGACCGGCATCGTGGCCGGCGTAATTGTTGGTTTGCTGGTGATTACCTTTGGGCTGTGGGGCATTGGCTCCTATTTCACTCCTGATGCAGATCCGGTCGCCGTTACAATCGGCGATGTTGAGCTCAAAGCTTCCGAGCTGGATCGTCGCAGCCAGAACGAGTACCAGAATCAGTTACGCAACTATGAGCGCTTTCGCGAGTTGAACCCGAACGCCCTTATACCCGCACCTGATGCTGCTCAAGCCCGCCAGCGTGCTGTTGATCAGTGGACTAATGAAACGATCGTACGGAATTACGCGAGTGGTGCCGGCTATCGTTTTACCGATGCACAGGTTCTGGAGGCGGTGCGGTCGAATCCGCAGTTTCAGGAAGATGGAAAATTTTCGGCGAAACTTTACAGCGAAGCTCTGGCCGCAGTAGGCAACAGCCCTGCGACCTATGAGTACCGTTTACGTCAACAAGGCCAGCTTGCACAGCTCGGCTCGGTAGTGAGTCAAACGGCGTTTGTTACGCCGTCTAACGACGAAATGACTCGTCAGTTGGCAGAACAGCAGCGGAAAGTGGCGATACTGAAGGTTGACCATAATCAGCTGCGCGACGGCATTGAAGTTAGCGCCGAGGACTTGCAGGCGTTTTACGAAGAGCGCAAGGGCGATTTGCAGACTGATGCGGAAGCAAAGTTGAATTACATTGAGTTAGAGAAGCAAAAGCTGGAAATCGATACGGCGGTTGACCCTGAAGTGTTGAAAGCCCGTTACGAGCGCGATAAGGATGCGTATGGCAGTCCGGAACGCCGCAGCACCCGGCATATTCTTATCAACAATGACACAGAGAATGCCGAGGAAAAAATCAATGAGCTACGTGAGCAGTTGATCGGCGGCGCTGACTTCATTGAGTTGGCCAAAGAAAACTCTCAGGACCCTGGCTCAGCGCAAAACGGTGGTTCCTTGGGCTTTGTTACTCGTGGCCAAATGGTAGCGCCGTTCGAAGAGGCGATGTTTGAATTGCCGGTAGGCGAACTTAGTGAAGTGGTCGAAAGCCGGTTTGGCTACCACTTGATCAAAGTCGACGAGATTGAAGCGGCTGACGTTAAAGCGTTTGACGATGTGGAAGTTCAGGAAGAGTTGGTTAATCAAGTACTTCAGGAGCGTCGCGATCAGGAATTCGAGAAGCGGGTTGAAGATTTGCGGCAGGTAGCGTTCGAATTGGATAGTCTGGCCGACGTCGCTCAGGAACTGAGTTTCACCACGACGGTTAATGCCACCGACTTCATTACCAAAAACCGCGGTAGCGGCATTGCTAGCGAGGCTGCAGTGCGGAATGTTGCTTTCTCAAAGGCGCTGGTAGAAGAGAATCGTAATAGTGAAGTTATTCGTTTGCCTGGCGACCGCGCGGTTGTGTTGCATATGGCTGAATACAAAGCGCCGGAAACGTTGGCGCTGGAAGACGTAAGCGCGGAGTTGCAGGATGAGCTGCTGGTTAAACGTGCCATTGAGGCCGCGAAAGCCAAAGGCGAGGCGCTGGCTGCTGAGTTACGTAACGGCAAAGCGGCCGAAACCCTGGCAGCTGATGATGCAGCGGTCAGCCTTGAGCAGCCTGAGCCGGTAGCGCGCAACTCGAGCGCTATCGATGCTGAGGCGCGCCGGACACTGTTCCGCATGCCTAAGCCGGTCGATGGTGCTGCTGAAGTTGCAGGCGTGGCACTGCGTAGTGGTGATTATGCCGTGCTACAGCTGCAGGAAGTGATTGTTCCGGCGGCCAAAGAGCTAGATGAGGACAAGCAACAGAATCGCTTGCTTGGCTTGGCCAATCGTCGGGCTCAGATTGAAACCAGCTTTCTGTTTGGTCAGTTGCGCGAGGCTGCAAAGGTTGATGTAGACCAAGAGGCTATCGACGCAGTCGCTGACCGTTAATCGCTGACGACTTTGCTGGCTTTAGTTTTCATGGCTAAGCTGGCGGTATAAAAAAACGCCAACCGAATCCGGTTGGCGTTTTTTTATGCCTTAGCACTCTGCCAAATGCGAGCGCCTGGGATGTTCATGGGCTATGCGCCTGTGAGCGCTACCGTACTGTAGCCGCCGTCTACGTGGACAATTTCGCCGGTAATGCCGCTGGCTAAGTCTGAGCAGAGAAAAGCTGCGGTATTGCCAACTTCTATAGCCGTTACATTGCGCTGCAGCGGGGAGCTTTCGGCGACGTGTGTCAGCATATTGCGGAAGCCGCTTACGCCCGCGGCGGCGAGAGTTTTGATCGGCCCGGCGGAAATGGCGTTAATGCGTAGTTTGTCACCACCCAGATCGCGCGCTAGAAAGCGCACGCTGGATTCCAGGCTGGCTTTGGCGGGCCCCATTACGTTGTAATTGGGAATGCCGCGCTCAGCGCCTAAGTAACTCAGCGTAAGCACGCTTCCGCCTTCCCGCAGTTGTGGCAGCACCGCGCGGGTCAGGGCGGTGAGGCTGTAGGCGCTGATATCGTGCGCGATGCTGTAGTCACTGCGCCCGACATTATCAATAAATCGACCTTGCAGAGCTTCGCGCGGGGCAAAACCAACTGCATGCACCAGAATGTCAAAGCCGTCGCTCCAGTGGGCTTGCACAGCGTTGGCGGCTGCCGCGAGAGATTCGTCGCTGCCAACATCGAGTTCCATAGTGAGAGCGTCGCCGAATTCAGCGGCAGCACTTTCTACCCGACTTTTAAGTTTGTCATTCTGGTAGCTAAGCGCCAGTTCAGCGCCTTCGCGGTGCATGGAGCCAGCAATGGCGTAAGCGATGGATCGGGTGCTGGCGATGCCAACGATTAACGCGCGTTTACCGGCGAGAAAGCCCATGGTAATTCCTTTTCATATGGCGAATGTGGCTCGTAGGTCGAATGGTTGTGCAGGTATTAGTGTAAACCTTAACCGCTTACAAACAGCCGCAGCCGCTGGCCTGGTTTGATATAGCGCTGACTCTCGAGATTGTTCCAGCGACGTAAGTCGGCAACTTTGACGTTATGGCGTCGGCCAATCAAGTACAGGCTGTCGCCCGGTTTCACTGTGTAGCGCACGAGTTTGCCGACGGTTTTGGGTTTAGCGGGTTTCCAAACCGTTAGCCGGCGGCCCGTGTGTAATGTCTCGTGCGGTCGAATGCCATTCCAACGGGCCAGGTCACGGGTTTGTACGTCGTATTTTTGCGCTACCATCGACAGGCTCTCGCCGCCTTTTACGGTATGTCCGGTGCGCTTGCGTAGTGTGCGGGCGTAACGCGACTGTTTGATGTGTTCAAGCGCCAGCAGGGGTTCTTCCAGCAGTGGCTTAGTGGCAGCAGGTACCAGCAGTTTCTGCCCGGGTTGTAGGGGTTTGCGCAGCTGGTTCGTTGTCTCGACGATAGCGACCGTGCTTTGATATTTTGCAGCGATTTCGCTAACGGTATCGCCAGCTCGAACGGTATGCCGGGCCCAGCGCCCGTAAGCCGGGCTTTGCGGCATCGCCAGCACTTTCTTGAAGCTTGCGACGCGGTCCTTCGGCAGCAGTAATTGGTTATGACTGCCATTGGGTTCGGTGGCCCAGCGCAGGTGGCCTGCATTCAGGTAAAACAGCTCTGAGAGAGGAATGTCGGCCAATTCAGCGGCAGCGACTAAATCCAGCTGGGCGGGGGCATAAACGACTTCAAACGCTGACTCGTTACGAATTTCGTGGAGTGTGACTCCATAGTGCCGCGGGCGACGAATTATTTCGGCCAGCGCCAGAATTTTTGGTACGTAGCTGCGAGTTTCTTTCGGTAGTTCAAGGTTCCAGAAATCCGTTGGCAAGCCTTTTTTGCGGTTACGACGAATAAGGGAGTTTACCTTACCACCACCGGCGTTATAGGCCGCTAGGGCGAGCAGCCAGTCACCATCAAATCGGCGGTAGAGCACTTCAAGGTAATTGAGAGCGGCCTGAGTCGATACCACTAAATCACGACGGCCGTCGTACCACCAGGTTCGATCTATATCAAAGCGATCGGCAGTAACCGGCATAAATTGCCAGATGCCGGCGGCCGTTTCTGATGAGTGGGCGTAGGGGTCAAAAGCGCTTTCTACCATCGGAATTAGCGCAACTTCCATAGGCATTCCGCGGCGCCGGGCTTGTTGCGCAATGTAATACAGAAACGGCTGGGCGCGTTGGGTTGTGCGCTCAATGTGTAGCTTGTTGCGTTGGTAGTGACGGACGTATTTGTTTACTTCATCACTAACAGGATATCGCAGTACCAGCCCCTGACGAAACGTAGGCCAGATTTGCTCGGCGGCGGAAGCCGGTGCCGGCATAGTCAATGCTGTAAGGCATAGCAAGAAGCCGAGCATTGTCGATACGGCATTGCGATAATGGCTAATAGAGACGATGACAGTGTTTTTAATTATTCTATTCATTGAAAGCTGTTTCGGTGGAGCGACAGTGGTTTTTCGAAGTAAGACCAGCGACTGCTGTTAAAAGTTATCTTTCCAAGCGCGCAGTATCGCAAAACTGTCTGCAGCAGTGGTAACTACTGACCCCGGTTGTGGGTTTTTTCCCGATTTTCGGTAGGCCGACGCGGCGTTTCTTAGCGTTTCGCAGCCAGCGCGAACAAACGGGTTTACCTGCCGTTCGAGTCCGATTGTGCTGGGTAGTGAGGGTTCATCGCGGCTTCGCAGTTCGCTAATGGTTTGCTCGTACGCCAGTAAATCCGAATTGGCGGGCTCTACTGCTTTGGCAAAACGGATATTCGCTGCGGTGTACTCGTGTGCGGCGTACACCTCTGTTTCTTTGGGCAAGTCGGCGAGTGCTTGCAGGGATTGCATGAATTGCTCTGCAGTACCTTCAAACATTCGCCCGCAACCCGCGCTGAAAAGCGTATCACCGCTGAGTAGCCAGTTGTCCCGCGCTGAGTAATAACAAATATGGTCCAATGTGTGGCCGGGGGTAGCAATCACTTCGCAATGGAAGTCGAACGCCGGTAGCGACAGTGTTTCGCCGCCGGCAAAGCGGTGAGTAATACTGGCCAGTGGTGTTTTCTCAGGTCCGTAAACCGCCGCGCCCGGGAAGCGCTCAAGCAGAGGCGCAATACCATCGACGTGGTCAAAGTGGTGGTGGGTTACGAGGATGATGGTGGGAGTCAGGCCCTCGCGTTCGAACCGTTCAATAACCGGTCCGGCTTCGCCGGGGTCGACTAATAGCGCATTGCCCTGACCGTCGCTGCGATACCATATGTAGTTATCCAGGATGCCAACCAGTGCTGGAATAGGTTGAAAGAAGCGATTGTTGGGCCGTTCGGTCATAGCGGTTTCCTTGGATGTGTTGGCATGGAATGTTAGTGGTGCCACCTCTGTCATCGTCCTCCGATATACTAGCAGGCCACTTTTTTAGCTGCTGACACTGCCTACATTTCGTGAATCGCTTATCGTCGAAAAAAAATGCCACTGCAACGGAAGGTGCTAGTCAGTCTGTAATAGCGGAGTGGTTGCGAACACCGCAGGGCCAGATGGTATTGCAGCGTGAGCAATTGCGGATTAATGCCCAGTTGGCTCGGGCAACAGTGTTAATGCCCGGTAGAGTGATATACCAATCGCGCCGTTGGTTTGATAAGAACCAGTTCGAGGGCGAGCAAGTTATAGAGCTCCATACTGCAGAACCGCGAGCAGGTAATGACTGGCCTTTGCCACCGGAGCCGGTTGACTTGCTGTTGTTACCCCACGAGTTTGAGTTGACTAACCAGCCTCAGGCAGTGCTGCGTTGGGCCGATACTGTGCTAAACGATAAAGGCTGGTTGATCATTACCGGTTTTAAACCAGTGGGCTTACTCGCAATGTTGTTTGGCCGGCGGATGGGTAAGAGCTGGTCGCGAAACCGGGTTAGTGGCTCGATGCTTCGGCTGTGGCTTACGGAGGCTGGCTATAAGGTTATCGAACATGAAAATTGGTCGTATGCCAAAGCGCTCGATGCTCAGCGCAGCGGTTTACTGAGTCGGTTGCCGCAATGGTTGCGACCGAAATACCACGGCTATCTGGTTGCCGCGCGAAAAGTTGACCTTCCGGGTACGCCGATGACGGCTCGATGGAAAGGCTTGAGCCGCGGCCGTTTGAATATGGCGGGCGGCGCGGCGGCGAGTCGTGAGTCGAATGCTCCATTTAACTCATCAATGAACGAGAAGGTTTAACCCAGTGGCTGATCAGCAACATGTGGAAATTTATACTGATGGCGCTTGTAAAGGTAACCCTGGCCCTGGTGGTTGGGGGGCGTTGTTGCTCAGCGGACCGCATAAAAAAGAGTTGTGCGGCGGCGAGGCTGAAACTACCAATAACCGCATGGAGTTAATGGCGGCAATTAAAGGTCTGGAGCATTTAACCGGTCCCTGTGTGGTTGTGTTGCACACCGATTCGACTTATGTGAAGCAGGGTATCACCAGCTGGATTCATGGCTGGCGGAAAAACGGCTGGAAGACGGCGGCAAGAAAACCAGTAAAAAATGCTGATCTTTGGCAATTACTTGATCAGGCCCAGGCCCGCCATCAGGTTGATTGGCGCTGGGTGAAAGGTCACGCAGGTAACGCAGGAAATGAGGCGGCAGATGCGCTGGCCAATAAAGGTATTCCGGCGACTTTTCGCTAATAATTAGCTGTGCGAACAAGCGGAGAGATTTCTATGAATGACGAAACCAACAATGGCGCTTTGGTGCGACAAATCGTACTCGATACGGAAACCACCGGACTTAATCCGCTGGAAGGGCATCGGGTTATTGAAATTGGCTGTGTTGAGCTGATTAACCGTCGCCTTACGGGTAACGATTTCCACGTTTACATTCAGCCGGAGCGCGAAGTTGAAGCTGAAGCCATTGCGGTACACGGCATTACTAACGAGTTCCTTGCAGAGCAGCCGCTATTCGAACAAATTGCTGACCGGTTTCTGGAGTATGTTGGCGACAGCGAGCTGGTAATTCACAACGCGCCGTTTGATGTTGGGTTCCTGAATCATGAACTCACGCAGCATGGCGGCGCTGTTAAGCGCATAGATGATATCTGCCCCATTTTTGACACCTTAGTGTTGGCGCGGCAGATGCACCCCGGGGCGCGGGCGTCAC